>NZ_LFRG01000023.1:0-52802 GCF_001573875.1 Clostridium sp. ATCC 25772 | reverse complement strand
AAAAAATCTATCAATATAATTTGCTTTGCAAATTTATAAAAAGGTACGTTGAGAATTACTAGGAACGAAGTGAGTAGCAATAACCACAACTGTTCACTATTCACTCTTAACTTTTAACTAAAATAATTTGTTAGTTATTGATAAAACATTAATTTGAATTTTCTCATTTGATAAATGAATAAGTTTAAGATTTAATTTGGAACCCTATATAATAATGAAAGGAAAATATAAAAATAAAAGAATAAAAAAATAAAATGAAAAATGTGTTATAAAAATTATAAATCTGGGTTCTATATATATGAGTATAAAAAATTATAAAAGTAAAATAAATATTTATAAGTATTTAAAATGGAAACTATACTTGTGTATATATTTAGGAAAATAAACTTGCATTTAAATTTATTCAATAACTTTAAAATGTTTTTATGTAAAATGTAGTGTTGAACTTTCTAAGTGTTTCCGAGCATGTTTCGCTATTTCGGGTGTCCAAGTTTTCAAATGAATAATTTAGAAAATCAACTTGGAACCTTATCGATTGATAACTAAAAATATAAAAATCAAATTAGGAATTAAACAAAGATAAACATTACAAATAGAACTAGGAGAGGGTTTAACATTTATGGAATTTGAAAAATTATTTAAAGAGTATTATGTGTATGTTGTTAAGCAAGTTATGAAAATTGTTAAAGATCAAACTATAGCTGAGGATTTATCGCAGGAAGTGTTTATGCAATTATACAAAACAAATTGGAATGAAATTGAAAATATTACAAGTTGGTTTAATAAATCAGCTATATATGTTTCATATAATTATTTAAGATCAGAAAAAAGACATAAAGCACGTATAGAAAAAGTAGGTAATTTTATAGAAGAGGATATTGAGATGGTTGATGAACAATACATTCGAAAGGAGGAAATTGAAAATGTACGGACTGTTATGGAAAAATTAAAAGAACAAGATAAAAAACTTTTATTGTTGAGATACTCAGGACTTAAATATAAAGAAATAGCAGAGATACTACAAATAGAAACAGCTAATGTTGGAACAATGTTAGTTAGAGCTCAGAGAAAATTTAGAGATGTTTATAAGGAAAATTGGAGGTAAAAATATGAAATGTTATGATACAGGAATATTACAATCATATATTGATGGGGAACTTTCACCAGAAATGATGAAAAAAGTATCCAATCATTTGGATAAATGTAAGGTTTGTCAGAGTGAATTTGATAAACTACTAGAGTTGAATCAATGGGAGATTGAACTAAGAAATCAAGATATACAAAGAGATCCAATTGATGTTGAAAAAGCATGGAATAAATTAGAATATAATTTAAACAATCAAAATATAATTAGTAAAATTAGAGGAGTATTTATGAATATGAATAAGAGCAAATTGAAAAAAATTACTACAGTTACAATGGCAGCATTAACGATAATGGCTTTACCTATGGCAGCAAAAGGAGTACAGAGTTTATTTTCAACTTATGTGTTAGAAGATTCTATTGTTAATGAAACATTAGTTAGGGAAGATGGAACAGTTGTTGATGGAACTAAAGATGGTCAATTTCAAACTTTAGATGAGAAGATTACAGACAAAGACATTACGGTTCATTTAACAGATTTATATGTTTCAGAATCTAGAGTATCTGTTAACTATAGAATAGAAGATAAAAATGGAAATCTTGTACCTATTGAGTATGATACAAAAGGATTAGACTTAAAAGATGATGGCATTAAAGATGGAAAGCAAGTGGATGATCCTGAATATTATTTAGATAAAAAAGAAGGTACATTCTCAGTACTTACATTCCTACAAAGTGAAGAAGGTCGTTCACCTTTTGAATTATTTAAAGATGGAAATAAATTAGAGATTGGTGTTCGTGAGCTTGGAGAGAAAACAGAAGGAACTATAACATTTGTTGGCTTTAATCCTTTGGAGTATCCTGTGAATTTAGATATTAACATTAATAAAATAGGAAAAGTTTCAGGTTCATGGAATGGACAAATTGAAATTAATCCCAATAAATAAGTTCCAGGTAAGTATCAACAATTGGTTATAAAATAAGATATAAAAATAGAATTATAATTTAATAAGGGTATAAATTTAAAAGAATATTTATAAAATAAAAAGCATTATTCATAAGAATGGTGCTTTTCTATTCTATAATAGGATGTTGAGTAAATAAAATTGGAAAAAAATTTCACTGTATATTATAAATATATATACTAAAAATATTTATAATGGATTAATAAAAATATTTTTAGTGAGGTGAATATTAATGAAAAGTAATAAAAGAAGTATGTTTATGATAATATTAGGAATTATAATATTTTTTTTAATAGCAGTTATATCATATTATGGTTATGTTAAATCTAATGTAGATAAATATGAATCTATAATATATCCTAATATAAAAATTCAAGGTTATGATGTAGGTGAGCTCACTAAAGATGAGGCAATAGAATTATTAGATGCAAAATTTGAGATTCCTTTAGAAAAAAGTGCTATAACTATGGAATTAAAAGGTGATGAAATTACTATTCCTTATAAAGATATAAAGGCTAACTATGATATTAATAAAGTTGTAGAGAAGGCATTTAATTATGGAAAAGATAAAAATATTTATGAAAAATACAAGCTTATAAAAAAGCCACAAGAAGTAAATTTAAATTTAAGCTTTACTCATGATAAAAATATAGTTGCAGCCATAATAAATAAATTACAGGAAAACCTAAACAAAGAAAGTGTAGATGCAAAAATTTCACTAATTGATGGAAATTTTATAATAACCCCACATATAAATAAAGAAGAAATAGATAAAAATACAATTTTGATGGATATAGAATCACTTATAATATCCAATAGAAATTTAAATGCAAAGTATAATATTAAAGTTACAGAAAAAACTCCGAATATAACTACAGAGAAATTAAAAAGTATAGATAAACTTATAGGAAGTGCGAGAACTAAAATATCTCCAGGGGATGATGGTAGACATAAAAATATAGAACTTTGCACTAATAGTAATAATGACATACTAATAATGGATGGAAATGCATATAGCTTTAATGAATTAATTGGAAATACTACTGCTGAAAAAGGATATGTTTCATCAAAGGTAATAATAGATGGAAAACTTGAAGATGGAATTGGTGGAGGAATATGCCAAGTATCTACAACACTTCATAATGCTATATTAAATTCTGGAATAATACCTACAGAAAGAAAAAATCATGATATGCCTGTAAGATATACTAACTTAGGGATGGATGCAACAATAGCTTATGATTATATAGATTATAAATTTTCTAACACATTAGGATATCCTATATATATACAAAGTTACATAGAAAATGACGAGGTGGTTTTTAATATATACTCTAATAATTCTTTAAAAAATAGAAATTATGAGTTTTTACAAGAAGTTTATTGGGAAAAGCCAATAGAAACAGAATATATAATTGATAATACAATTGATATTGGTGATATGAAAATTAAAAATCCAGGTAGTATAGGTTATAAAGTAAAAACTTATAGAAATGTATATGAAAATAGTGAATTAATAGAATCAAAACTTTTATATGATGATTATTATAAACCGGTTAATAAAGTTATTCTAAAGCATGAGTAGCTCTAAAAGTTATATAGATAAGAAAAGTAAAATTTAAGCCTAAATGTAAATTAAAAAAATTGTATTAAGTTTATAGATTTTAAATCTACATAAGATAAAACTTTTGACAAATATTTTCAAAAGTTTTGTTTTTAAGTTAAATATTAATTTAAATAAGAAAATCAAAGATAATTTATAAAATTATTTAAAATCAGTTAAATTTGTAATAATTATGACACTGGAAAAGTGTTATGTATATGGTATACTTATAGATGAAATTATGATAAATTTATTTAATAGTTATTATAGGAATTTAAAATCACCGATTAACTTATAGTTGAAAGATTTTAATTTCTAAAAGGGTTATGATAAGATTATAGTTCTTTAATAAAGCTAACTTTAAAATGATAATAAATATTAAAAATCAACAGATAAATTAAAGTTTTGGCTTGTTTCACTATAATACTTTAAGTTTTTTTAAAAATTATGAAAGGAATTTTATTATATGGGCGAGGACTTAAAAAAAGATAAAAAATCAAAAATTAAAAAATTAAAAAATAATAAAAAACTAAAAATTGGAATGGCAATTTCTGCATTAGTAGTAGTTATTGCTATAGGTGGTGGAACTGCATACGTTAAAAGTACAGTTTCTAAATATGAAAATGCTATATATCCTGGTATGAGAATACAAGGTATTGACCTTTCAGGAAAAACAAAAGAAGAAGCTGTAAAAATTATAGACCAAAATTATAAAGCTAATATGGAAAAGAAGAAGATTGTAGTAAAATCAGGTGGAAAAAGCTATGATATAAATTATAAAGATTTATCTTTAAAGTTTGACTACGAAAAAACAGTGGAGGATGTCCTAAAAGAAGGTAAAAACAATTCTACATTTGAAAAGTTTAAGATGATAAAAAATGGTGAAGCAAAAGATCATGAGATTAAATTTACTTATGATGTAAAGCCAATAGATGAAAAAATAAATGCTATTGCAAGTGAGCTTAATAAACCTAAAACTGAAGCTACTATATCTGGTTATGGCGGTAATTTTGATATAACACCAGAACAAGTAGGATCTAAGTTAGATACGGAAAGCTTAAAGGCAGAAATAATTAATAAAATGACTAAATCTAGTGCTTCTGAAAAGGAAGTTGTAGTAGAAGGTAAAATGGTAGAGGACAAGCCTATCGTTACTAAAGATGAGTTGGCTAAAATAGATACTTTAATATCAACTTATAGTACAAACTATAGTCCTTCAAATTATAATAAAAGTGTAAACATTGAACTAGGAGCTAGCACTGTAAATGGAACATTATTAATGCCTGGAGAAAAATTTAGTTTTAATACAATAGTAGGAGATACTACACCGGATAAAGGGTATATGTCTGGAATAGAAATAGTTGGTGATAAATTAGAAACTGGATATGGTGGAGGAATATGTCAAGTTTCAAGTACTCTACATAATGCAGTTTTAAAAATGGGTATTTTACCAGATTCTAGATTAAATCATAATTTGCCAGTATCTTATGTTCCTTTAGGATTAGATGCAACTATATCTTATGGTGGAGTGGATTATATATTTACTAATTCTACCAAGTATCCAATATATATAGAAGGTGTTGCAGGTGGAGGAACAGTTACTTTTAATATGTATTCTAACTCATCTGTAAAAACATCTAAAAGGTATGAATTTACTAGTGAAGAATATGATACAATACCAACAACTACAGAATATAAAGATGACTCTACACTGGCAGCAGGCAAAGAAGAGGAAGTTCAACATGGATCTATTGGTCATAAAGTTAAGGCCTATAGATTAACATATGAAAATGATGTATTGGTAAACACTGAGTTAATAAATACTGATACATATCAACCGTTACCTACAATAATTAGAAGAGGTACGGCAAAGGCTGAAACAAAAAAAGAAGAAACTAAAAAAGACGAACCAAAAAAAGATGAACCTAAAAAGGAAGAATCTAAGCCACAAGATTCAAAGCCAGATGATTCTAAACCAGAAGAATCAAAACCTAATGAATCAAAACCAAATTAATAGGTATATAGATTAAATTAAAAGAGCGTCCAGTTATAAGGATGCTCTTTTAATTTAAAATAATATATATTAATGTTTGATATTGCTAATAATATTTATAAAAAAGAATATTATTATGAAAGCAACAAAAATATCTATAATACCTTTTGTAAAAGATGAGGCTATGTTAAATACCACTAAAAGACTTTGTCTTAAAGAATATATTCCATATTGAAAGATAGATATTGTTGAAATTATTAAAGTTACGATGCTTCCACCTATACATAAAAGTAAAGCTATTTTCTTTAAAAAAATAGTATTTTCTTTATTAAGTTCAAGTATTTTAAGCATTATAAGAATGGTAACTCCTATTATTAAAGCTTCTAAACTATTAATAAAAATTAATGATGTTGATAAAAAATAACATAATAAAATCAATGATTCTGTTTTTAGTTTAGTTATTTTTTTATGGGAAGGTAAAAATATTTTTCTTGTTGAAAAAGTTATTCTTAAAAATAAATCAAAAATAAATAAAATTAATAATATATTATTTATAAATAATGCAATATTACGCAATAGATATCACCTCAATATTAATGAAATTTAAATTGGAGCTTGTTTCCCTATATGTATGATAAAATAATAGTCAATTTTAATTCAATTATAGTTTATGCACATAATAAAAAAATAGGTATATATATATTTAGAAATTTTTAACAACAATTAACAACTTAAATTAAATTATTAATTATAATACAACATTCTAACTATAATGTAAAATATATATTTATATAGAAAGAAGGTAATTTTATGGATTTAAAAAGAAATTTTACTGAATTTGAAAAAGTATTACTTTCTATGGAAAAACCATCTACTTATTTTAATGAATTAATTGAAAAAGGTGAATTTCCAGAGGAATATCCTTTTGATATGATTAGTGAGTTAAAAGATGTTCCTCAATCTAAAGAACATCATCCAGAAGGTAATGTATGGAATCATACTATGCTAGTTGTAGATAAAGCAGCTGTTTTAAGAGAGAAAAGTAAAAATCCAAGAGCTTTTATGTGGGCAGCATTACTTCATGATATAGGAAAAAAACCGACAACAGTATTAAGAAAAGGAAGATATACTGCTTATGAACATGATATAGTTGGGGCCAAAATGGCAGAAGAATTTTTAAAATCATTTACAAATGATGAAAAATTTATAGGTACAGTAAAAAATTTAATTAGATATCATATGCATATATTATTTATAGTTAAAGATATGTCATTTAAAGATGAAAAAGGAATGATTAAGAATGTTGATTTAGATGAATTGGCACTACTAGGTCTTAGTGACAGATTAGGTCGAGGATTTATAAGTAAAGAAGCAATTGAAAAAGAATATAAAAATGTTAAAATATTCTTAGAAAAGAGCAATAAAATAAAAAATAATAGTAAGAATGAATAGTTTTAATATAACCGGTCTAAAAATTAATTTTTAACAATATTTTTAGAAGAAAAAGTGGAAAGGACGTTATTTTGTGAAAGAAAAGATATTAAAAGCTTTAAAAGAAAATCCAGATAAGTTTTTATCGGGAGAAATGTTGAGTAAGGAACTAGGAATAACTAGAGCAGCTATTTGGAAACATATAAATTCCTTAAAAGCAGAAGGATATGAAATAGATTCTGTTTCTAAAAAAGGATATAAATTAATAGATGTTCCAGATTTACTTACTAAAGATGAAATCTTGCCACGTTTAAATACAAAATATATAGGAAAAACATATGTTTATCATTCTAAAATAGATTCTACCAATAAAAAAGCAAAGGAATTAGCTACAGATGGGTTTGATGAAGGAACAATTGTTATTAGTGAAGAACAAAGCTTAGGACGAGGTAGGCTTGGAAGGGTATGGTATTCACCAAGAGGAAAAGGCATTTGGGTTAGCATTATATTAAAACCTAATATACCAACTATGATGGCACCAAGAATTACACTTATTGGTGCGGCAGCAGTACATAGTACATTAGAAGAGTTTGGCATAAAAAGCGAAATAAAGTGGCCTAATGATATAATATTAAATAATAAAAAAGTCTGTGGAATATTAACAGAGATGAGTGGGGAAATGGATAAACTTAATTATATCGTTATGGGAATAGGTATAAATGTAAATACAGAAGAAAATGAACTTGAAAATGAATTAAGTAAAATTGCTACATCATTAAAAATAGAATATGGGAAAGAAGTATGCAGAAAGCAATTACTTTGCAGTTTATTGAAGCATTTTGAGGATTTTTATGATGATTTTAAAGAATATGGAACCTTAGAAAATGTAATAAACATATGTAAGAAGAATTCAATTTTAATTGGAAAAGAAGTAAAAATAATTTATTATGGAAAAGAAGTTGCTGCTAAAGTAATAGATATAGAAGATGATGGAGAATTAATTGTTAAGTATGATGATGGTACTGTGGGAAAAGTTCTTTCAGGAGAAGTTAGTGTTAGAGGTCTATATGGATACGTTTAAAAATGTTTTAGAATAGTTTAAAGAAAATTATATAAAATAAAAAGGGCGAATTCTAAAATTATAAATATTATTTTAGACGCCCACTTTTATTTTATTCAGTAAAAAGTTTTAAATTAACTTCTATTCCAGAGGGAAGTAAATCTAAAATTATATATGAATAAAATCTTTCTTTTCTTTTACTAGAAGGAGAGCCAGGATTTATAATTAAGGTTTTGTCTCTTGTTGTAATGAAGGGCTTATGACTATGACCAAAGATAATTATATCTAAGTTTTCATTTTCAAAAGTTGCATATACATTATCTAAGGTTGTTTTATTATCTCCATGACCATGGTAAATACCTATTTTGTAATTTTCTAAAGTAATAATTTCTTTTTCTTTTAACACTTGTCTTGTTTCCTCTTTATCGTTATTACCGTACACTGCAATAACATTAAAATGTTTTTTTATATAAGGAAGAGTTTTAGAGTTAGTAAAATCCCCGGCATGGATTATTAAATCAACATCTTTTAATTTTTTTTCTATTAAATTTTCTATTTTACTCAAATGCTTTCTAACATGGGTATCAGATATTACTGCTACTCTCAAATTTATATCACCACCTTATTATAGTGTATATAGGGAAATAATCGTAAATTTAAATTTTTTTATTAGATGTATATTAACTTGTAGATTTTACAAAATAAATCTATTAATTTTATCTTATTAAAGTATACTATTATATGTTACTTTACATATAATGTAATAAAAGGTGCTTAAGATGTTTTTTTACATAATATATGGTATTATATACTAGTATGTATAAAGTGTGTATGTTAAAACATATTACCTTATTCTTAGGGTATATAGTATGTTTATTTTAAATTATAAAATATTATAGTGTACTCTAATGGAGGATTATAAAATGCTAATACTTAACTTTTATTTAATTACTGTTATATTTAGTATGTTAACAATAATGCTTATATTTTATGCGCTTAATAATAATGAACAATTTCAATCAAAAATGTTCGATATGATGTTGAATAATGAAAATATTGAGGATGATGATTCTAATGATTTTATTGATTTCATTATATCTATATATGTATTGATACCTATTATAAATATTATAGCGTCTATAGCATTATTGACAACCTTATATAGCAAGAAGAAAAATTAAATGCTACAAATTAAAAAGAGTTTGTAGCATTTTTGTTGTATAAAAAATTGAAATTTGTGTTTTAGGATGGGATAAAAATGAAAACAATTGGACAAATGAAAGAAAAAACTATACATAGACAGTTAAAGGAAATGTATTCTGAAGAAGCCGGAGAAATAGAAGTTACATATTTGGATTATATTGTTGATGTAGTAAAAGATCATATCATATATGAAATTCAAAGTAAAAATTTTTATAATATAAAAGAAAAAATAAAAAAACTTTGTGTGGAAAATAAAGTAGTACTAGTACATCCTATAGCAGTTGAAAATACTATAATAACCTTGAATAAAAAAGGGGAAGTTATAAGGAGAAGAAAGTCACCTAGAAAGGGACGGGTGGAAAATATTTTTGATGAATTGGTTTCTGCTCCAGAGTTCATCAATGAAAAAAATTTAACTATACAGATATTACTTATATCAAAAGAAGAATTTAGAATTGATGATGGAAAAGGATCTTGGAGAAGAAAAGGTATATCTAAATTAGATAATAACCTAGTGGGAATCTTTGAAACTATAAATTTAAATGGACCCTATGATTATCTGAGATTTTTATCTAAAAAGAGTGTGAATTTTACCAATAAACAATTGGCTAGTGAATTAAATATTTCCATAGGAATTGCTAGAAAAATTACATATACACTTAAAAAAGCAAGTATTCTAGATGGAAGTGAAAAGATAGGTAGAGAAATTTTATACAAAATAAACAAATTTTAATATTATAAACAGTTGTTTAAAAAACTCGATATTTGTAGTATAATGAAGAAAATAGTGTATCACAAAAATGAAAGTATACTACACGGTAATCTTTTAAATATATTAATGTTGTGCATTTTAACAAAAATGTATTTAAATGTATAAAATATTTAAAATAGTGAATTATTTTAAAACACTAATTAATAAAATGTACTAATTAATAAAAGTTATTGAAAAGTGTGAAAAAAGAAATTATACTTAGTTTAAAGAATAACTAAATATAAAAATAATACTAATTTATTATTTTTGAAGATGCATTAAACTAAAAATTTAAATGTGATATGGAGTGATTAAGTATGGATATGGAAAAAGAAGTACTTTCAATTATTAAAAATAATACATTAACTTATCAAATGAAAGTTATATCTTTAGCAAAACTAGCTGAAAATAGTATTAATATATTAAACATTAGTGATGATATAAAAAATTATATGGATGAAGGTGTAATTTGTGACTTATGGGAAGGCAATGCACCATACAGACCTAGATATATAGTTCCAGATTATGAAAAATTTATGGTGGAAGGTAGTGAGTTTCTAGGCATAAAACCACCAACAAATATATGGGAAGCAACTCACAGTTTATTAATGCTTTATAAACATGTTCCATCAGTGACTACATTCCCAGTCTATGTTGGAAACTTAGACACACTTTTAGAACCCTTTGTTAAGGATGAAGAAGAAGCATACAATGCAATAAAATTATTTTTAATGCATATTGATAGAACAATAACAGATTCTTTCTGCCACGCAAATATTGGCCCTATGGATACTAAAGCAGGAAGATTAATTTTAAAAGCAGAAAGAGAACTTCAAAATTCCACACCTAATATAACATTGAAAGTTGCTGAAAATACGCCAGATGAACTTATGGTAGAGGCTGTTAATACTGCACTTAGTTGTGCAAAACCAAGTTTTGCTAACCATGAAATGTTCACTAGTGATTTAGGAAATTACGCAATAGCAAGTTGTTATAATGGATTAAATATTGGTGGTGGAAGCTATACTTTAGTAAGGTTAAATCTTGCAAAACTTGCACCAAAGGCAAAAAATATAGATGAATTTATGAACGAACTATTACCAAAATCAATTCAATCTATGTTAGAGCTTATGGATGTTAGAGTGAACTTTATTGTGGAGGAAAGTGGATTTTTTGAATCTAATTTCTTAGTAAAAGAAGGATTTTTAAATAAAGACAATTTTACTGCAATGTTTGGAATGGTTGGACTTGCAGATGCTGTAAACTATTTTGTAGGCTCAGAAAAGCAAGAAGATAGATTTGGATATTCAAAAGAAGCTAATGATTTAGGAATAGAAATTATAGAGAAAATGCAAGAGATAGTAAACCTACATACAAATGAGCATTGCAAAGCAACAGATGGAAAGTATGTATTACATGCTCAAGTAGGTCTTGATAGTGACAAAGGAGTAGCTCCAGGTTGTAGAATTCCAATAGGAGAAGAACCTCCAATACATGAGCATTTAATTCAAAGTGCTCCATATCACAAATATTTCCCATCAGGAATAGGTGATATATTTAAATTTGATGAAACAGCTAAGAGAAATCCTAAAGCTATAGTTGATATTGTTAGAGGAGCATTTAAGTTGAATTTAAGATATATTTCATTATACTGTGCTGATTGTGATGTAATAAGAATAACTGGATATCTTGTAAAAAGATCTGATATAGAAAAATTAGAAAAAAATGAGCAAGTTCTAAATGATACAGTTGTCTTAGGATATGGAGCAGCTAAAAATGCTAAGATATTAGAGAGAAGATTAAGGAAAAATGAAGAATAATAAAGCTTTAGTAAATAAAATAATTCCATTTAGTTCTGTAGACGGAGAAGGAAATAGAATGGCAATATTTTTACAAGGGTGTAATTACAATTGTTTGTATTGTCATAATCCAGAGACTATAAATTTATGTATAAACTGTGGTAAGTGTGTTGAAAGTTGTAACTATGGTGCACTTACCATGGTTGATGATAAAGTTAATTATAACAGGGCTAAGTGTAAAAATTGTGATTGTTGTATAGCTGCCTGTGATAGAAATAGTAGTCCAAAAGTTTTGGAAATGACTGTAGATGATATTGTTAAAGAAATAGAAAAAGTTAAATTCTTTATATCAGGAATAACAGTATCCGGTGGGGAGTGTACTCTTCAAAGTGAATTTCTTTTAGAATTATTTAAAGTGGTTAAAAAAATGGGTTTAACTACATTCATAGATACAAATGGATCAACAAGATTATATGAGAATCAACAGTTGTTAGAAGTAACAGATAAAACTATGATAGATTTAAAAGCCTTTAATTCGAAAGAAAACAAAGAACTTGTAGGACTTGGAAATGAAATGGTTTTAAAAAACATAGAAGAGCTTGCGAAAAAAGACAAAGTCTATGAAATAAGAACAGTAGTAGTTCCAGAACTATTGGATAATGAATACACTATAGATATGGGAAGTAAACTTATATCAAAAATAGATAACAATATAATTTATAAATTAATAAAATTTCGTAGTTTAGGGGTAAGAGAAGAACTTTTAAAAGCATATACACCTAGTCAAGACTATATGAATAAATTAAAAGAAATAGCATTGAAAAATGGAGTTAAAAATGTTCTAATTGTGTAAAAATAATTTTTAAATTTAAATAAAATTAAATTTTAAAATATATAAAAATACATGAGTTTGACATTAATATTTAAAAAATAGCGCATAATATTATGTCAAAATAGAAAAAATAAATTTAAAATAAAAGATTTTCCACTTGACATTTCAATTGTGTCAATATAAAATCATATATAAATAAAGCAAATAAATAAAAACTATGAAGAGAAGAGTATATATAAGAGGTAATCTTAGCGAGTTGGTGGTGGTGAGAGACCAATATGAAACTTATATAGAAGAACATCTCAGAGTTTCTAACCGAAATTGTTATGAAAGTAGGCTTAGACGGAGTCAAACCGTTATAAATTGAACAGTATCGATTAATATCTGTACTGATGATAAGTTGGTCATTTTATGACAATTTGGGTGGTACCGCGGAATTGTAACCTTTCGTCCCTTTTATTAGAGGATGGAAGGTTTTTTTATATTTAAATTTATATTAAAGCTAAAAAATAAAGTTAATTAGATTAAAAATAGATACATAAGTAAAGATTTTTAATCGCAATTTAAAGGAGGATATAGATATGGAAAAAATACTTGTAAAACAACTTTACAGAGAATCTGAAAAATACGCAGAACAAATGATTTCAATAAGTGGATGGATTAGAACTTTAAGAGCTTCTAAAAACTTTGGTTTTATAGAAATTAATGATGGAACTTTTTTCAAAAATGTTCAAGTTGTATTTGAAGAAGGATTAGAAAATTTTAAAGAAGTATCAAAATTAAGTATTAGTTCATCAATAACAGTAGAAGGAAAATTAGTTTTAACTCCAGGAGCTAAACAACCTTTTGAGTTAAAAGCTGAAAAAATAGAAATAGAAGGATTATCAGATGCAGATTATCCACTTCAAAAGAAAAGACATAGCTTTGAGTTCTTAAGAACAATAGCTCATTTAAGACCAAGAAGTAATACTTTCTCAGCTGTATTTAGAGTACGTTCATTAGTAGCTTTTGCTATACACAAATTCTTCCAAGAAAGAGGATTTGTTTATACTCATACTCCAATAATTACAGGAAGTGACTGTGAAGGTGCAGGAGAAATGTTTAGAATTACAACTATGGATCTAAACGATATTCCTAAAACAGAAGGTGGAGAAATAGATTATAAAGAAGATTTCTTTGGAAAAGAAACAAACTTAACAGTTAGTGGTCAACTTGCAGCAGAAGCTTATGCATTAGCATTTAGAAATGTTTATACTTTTGGACCAACATTTAGAGCAGAAAACTCAAACACAGCAAGACACGCTGCTGAGTTCTGGATGGTAGAGCCTGAAATAGCGTTTGCTGAGTTACAAGATGATATGGAACTTGCAGAAGATATGATTAAATATATCATAAGCTATGTATTAGAAAATGCTCCAGAGGAAATAGAATTCTTTAACAGCTTTATCGATAAAGGATTAAAAGAAAGATTAATACATGTTGCTACATCTGATTTTGGTAAAGTATCTTATACAGAAGCAATAGATATACTAAAGAAATGCGGAAAAGAATTCCAATATCCAGTAGAGTGGGGAATAGACTTACAAACAGAGCATGAAAGATACTTAACAGAAGAAGTATTTAAAAAACCTTTATTTGTAACTGATTATCCAAAAGAGATAAAAGCATTTTATATGAGATTAAATGAGGATCAAAAAACTGTTGCGGCTATGGACTTATTAGTACCAGGAATAGGAGAAATAGTTGGAGGAAGCCAAAGGGAAGAAAGATTAGATGTACTAGAATCTAGAATAGAAGAATTAGGACTTAAAAAAGAAGATTACTGGTGGTACCTAGAATTAAGAAAATACGGCGGAACTAAACACGCTGGATTCGGACTAGGATTTGAGAGAATGATAATGTACGTAACAGGAATAAGCAATATCAGAGACGTAATACCATTCCCAAGAACTACAGGAACTGCAGAATTCTAATATAAAAAATATTAATGATAAAAAGCTTTGAAATGAAATTTATGTTTCATTTTGAAGCTTTTTTATTATATTTTTCATATAATATTTAAATTTTTTATTATTACATAATGTAGTGATAAATTAAAAGAAAAATGTTTTATTGGAATAAAGTAGCTTATTTTTATAAACATAGATTAAAAATTATAAAAAATGAATTAAACAAAATTACAAAATATAAATTATTGAATTAATATTTTAATTATGATATAGATGAGTTATGTTATAATAAATAAGTTAAATTAAAAATAAATAATAAGGTGTGTTGATATGGAAGATTTAAGAAATACAATTGAAGAAATTTTAAATGAAGAAATTATAAAAATAGTTATTAGTAATAGGATTAATAAAGATGTTAAATATAATAAGATAAATTTTACATTAAAAGAAAACAGTAAAGGTGAGTATTATCAAATAGAGCAGTATACAGATAAACAAGTATTTCATGAAAATATTGAAAAAAATATGCTAAAAGAAAAATTATTAGAATGCATGAATTCTGATTATAAGCAAATGTCAGCATGGTCCACGGCAAGTAATTTTGAAATGAAAGTATCTAAAAAGGGAAAAATATTTTTAGGAAAAAAGAAAAGTGATAACTCAAAGCTTATTAATAAAAGCCATAATAAAGAAAAAAATTACATACTTAAAGAGGGAATGATTATTGAACCACTTATTGATTTAGGTGTTTTCACTAAGGAAGGTAAAGTGATTAATTCTAAGTATGATAAGTATAAACAAATAAATAGATTTATAGAGATTATTGATGATGAAATAAAGAAAAATAATTTTGAAGAACTTACAGTTTTAGATTTTGGGTGTGGTAAATCATATTTAACATTTGTATTGTATTATTATCTTGTAGAAATTAGAAAAATTAAAGTTAAGATGATAGGATTAGACCTTAAAGAAGATGTTATAAAAAAATGTAATGATATAGCAACAAGGTATGGTTATAATGATTTGCACTTTGAACTTGGTGATATAAATGGATTTAAATATAATAATAAAGTTGATATGGTAATTACATTACACGCTTGCAATACTGCAACAGATTATGCACTTTATAATGCAATAAAATGGAATAGTAAAATGATTTTTTCAGTTCCTTGCTGTCAACATGAGTTTAATGATCAAATGAAAAGTGAAAATCTAAATATATTAACTAAATATGGAATAATACAAGAAAGAGTTGCTGCACTTATGACAGATGCAGTTAGGGCTAATCTATTAGAAGCGGCCGGATATAAAACTCAGCTTTTAGAATTTATTGATATAGCACATTCACCTAAGAATATATTAATTAGAGCATCAAAGGCCAATATAACTAATAACAAAAAAGAAAAAGCTTTAAATGAAGTTAAGGCATTAATTAAAGAATTTAATTTTAATCCAACTTTACTTAATTTGCTTAAAAAAGATGATTTGATTTAAATTGGATATAAGGCTTCTTAATTATTTTAAAGTTTTAGGAAATATTATTTTTCTTAATTTAAAATAGAGTGTTAATAAATAAGTTATAAGTAAATATATTAGCAAAATATTCCTAAAAATATTTACTTGTGATAAAATATAAATAATACATATTTTAAAGTACTTATTGTTTATACTCGGTTTAATTAGTAATATTAAGTATATTTAAGTGTAGAATTAAGCAAGTGGCAAAGGGAGGAGATTTTAAAATGGGGATGATATCTAAAATGCAAAAGAGAAAAAAAGAAGAGAAAAAAAAAGCAAAAAGAAAACAAAGAGGGATAGCAGCTACTACTGCATTAATTGGATCTGTTATAGGTGTAGTAGGTGGAATTTTATTTGCACCTAAACCAGGAAAAGAGACTAGAAAGCAAATTAAAGATAAAGCTAAAAGTGCTAATGAAACTTTAAAAGGTAATTCAATTAAAATAAAGGACAATGTGTCAGAAGCAAAAGAAAAAATTAATGCTTATTTAGAGGAAAAGAAAAAACCAAATTTTTATGTTGAGAAGATAGAAAAATGTGAAGATATAGAATGTGAAGATATAGAATGTGAAGAAGATATTTGCAAAGAAGAAGCTTGCAAAGATAAAGTTTGTGAATCAGATATATAGGGAAACAAGCTCCCATTTAAATTTATTCATCAATCTTAAAATATTTTTTGTAAAATTTAGTGTTGAATTCTAAGTGATTCGGAGCGTGTCTCACTATTTTAGGTATCCAAGTTTTGGAATGAATAATTCTAAGAGTCAACTTGGAAACCTATAGAGGATTAAAAAAGAAAAATAAATAATAGAAATTAGGTGATTTAATTGTATATTTCTATAGAAAATTTATTTTTTATAATATTAAGTATTTTAGGGGGAACAGCTTTAATTTTCGTAATAATTTTCTTGAGTAAAGCTATAAAATTCCTACAAAATTTAAATAATGTTATAGAAAAAAATGAAAAAAATTTAGAAAGAACCATAAGTAATTTACCAGAAGCTACAGAAAATATTGTAACAATAACTGATAATTTTAAGGATGTAAGTGAAGTCGTTACAACGGTTACTGCAGAGGTAATTGAAACAAAGGATAATGTTTCAGAATATTTAAGGATAGTAAAAGATATAGTTGCTATAGTAAAAGATGTATTTATAAAGTAAAAAATCATGAGAAAAATCTCATGATTTTTTATTTCGTTTTTGTTAATTTTATATTAACAAAACGTAAAAAAACTGTGTACTAGCTTTGAAAAAAGTGTATAATTAAAGTATATGCTGAATTTGAAAAATTGAATAAATTATAAATATAAAAAATAGGGTTAATACTGATTTTATACTTTAATGTTTTAATGTGATGAGTTGAGTTGTTGTGAAAATAAATAGTTAACTACAAAAACAATTTAAAAAATATTTTTTAAAATTAAATAATAAATTTAAAAATATATTTTTATAAAAATGAAAAGGGAGGAGTTTTATATGGGATTAAACAAAAAAACATTTAAAGAATTCTTTTTTATAACAATAGGATTAATATTGTTAGCTGTAGCATTAACACTGTTCTTAGTACCAAATAATTTAGCTGCAGGTGGAATATCTGGTTTAGCAATAATAATTAATAGCTATATACCTACAATTGCAGTACCTATTATAATGTTAGGATTAGATGTTATATTATATATAATAGGATTTATATTTATAGGAGCAAGTTTTGGATTTAAATCTATATATTGTAGCTTGATGTTACCAATGTTAATGTCTATATTAGCTAAAATTTTTAATATTAATGGTCCAATTGTAGATGATTTATTTATAAATTTAATATTCGGAATAGTAATTGGTGCAATAGGAATGGGAATTATATTTAATCAAGATGCATCAACAGGTGGTACTGATATAATAGCAAAAATATTTAATAAGTATTTTAAGCTAGATATAGGAAAAGGATTGTTAATTACAGATTTTTTAGTAACATTAATAGCAATAGCAACTTTTGGACCGATGATAGGTATGTATTCCTTATTTGGTGTTATTATAAATGGATTCATGGTAGATTATATTATAGATGGATTAAATGTAATAACTAAGGTTGAAATTGTAAGTAACAAGGGTGAAGAAATAAAAAAGTTTATTATGGATGAATTAGGCAGAGGTGCTACTGTTTTTGAGGCACATGGTGCATATACAAAGGAGAGAAAAGAGGTAATAACTACAGTAGTTGAAAAAAAGGAATTTATAAAGCTTAGAAAGTATATAAAAGATATAGATGAGAATGCTTTTATAATAATATATAATGTTCATGAAACATTAGGAGAAGGTTTTGGAAGCTTAAAATAAAAAAATATATTAGTAGTTAGATAATTGTTTAACGCATTTTATGTAAAAGCTTGTCCAAATAAAAAAGACTGATATACATCAGTCTTTTAAACTATTAAGAAATAGTTTATAATATGTTAAAATTATTCTTGAGCTGGAGCTCCAACTGGACAAACGTTAGCACAAGCACCACAATCGATACAAGTGTTAGCATCTATAACATATAAACCATCTCCAGCACTTATAGCACTAACTGGGCATTCAGCTTCACAAGCTCCGCAGCTTATGCAAGTATCAGCAATTTTATAAGCCATAATCAAAAACCTCCCTTATTAATAATTCAACATTATAATACCATAAATTATGTTAATAATAAAGTGTTTATTTAAATATTTTGAAATAAAATAATCATAACATTTAAATAATAATAGTATTCAAATAATAATTATTTGTTGGCAATTTTAAAATATAATTTAATTTTTTGATAAATGGATAAATTTTATGAAATTTTTCATGTTAAAATAAAAGAAAGTTTAGAAGTATTAAAAGATTTAAAGCTAAATTTTTAGTTATATATTTATCAAATGAAAATTTTATAAATTATATAAAAATATATTAATCTTAAACTTGCCATTTTTATAGGGTTCTAAACTAAATTCTAAAGTTATTGAATAAATTTAAATTGGAGCTTGTTTCCCTATATAACACATTAATAGTTTTAGTTGAAGTGGATTTTATAATTAAAGTTTAGAACTTGTATACATATATATATGTATGTTAAAGATAAATATTAATAAAGGAAGTGTTTTTATGAGCTTAAAGGGTAAAGTAGCTATTGTTACAGGTGGTAGCAGAGGTATTGGAAAAGCTATCGTTTTGGAATTAACTAGATTAGGTGCTAGCGTGGTTATAAATTATAGCAAAGATGATGAAAGTGCTATTAGTACATTAGACGAAGTTAAGTCTTTAGGAGGATATGGGATACTAATAAAAGGAAATGTTTCTGATTATGATTTTTGTAATGAATTAGTAACAAAATGTTTGAACATCTTTGGTAAAATTGATATATTAGTAAATAATGCAGCTATATCTAAAGTAGGGCTATTTATTGATATGAAAGAAGAAGAATTTAACCAGTTAATAAACGTAAATGTAAAGTCCTTATTTAACATGAGTAAGAATGTAATGCCTCATATGATTGCAAGAGGATGTGGAAATATAGTAAATATATCTTCAATGTGGGGAAATGTTGGTGCATCATGTGAAGTTGCTTATTCAGCATCAAAAGGAGCAGTAAATATGTTTACTAGAGCATTAGCTAAGGAAGTTGCACCTATGAATATAAGGGTTAATGCAGTTGCACCAGGAGTAATAAAAACTAAAATGAATTCATGGCTTAGTAAGGAAGAATTAAATGATTTGCAGGAAGAAATTCCTATGGGGAGACTAGGGGAACCGAAAGAGGTTGCTAAGGCTGTAGCTTTTTTAGTATCTCAAAATTCATCTTACATAACAGGACAAATATTAAATGTAGATGGGGCTATAATATAAATATAATAAATTATAATTGAAATTTCACATTGAAAATAAATTGAAACAAAGTTATAGTATAATGATATTAAAATATAAAAATTTAATACAAATACTAAAAGAGGTGAATACATAGATATGAGCGGTAAGGAGTTAGTATATACAATAATAGGCATTGTACTTATTATATTATTAGGACCAACTATACTATCTATCTTTGGAACAGTTATAAGTTTTATATTTACTATAGTAGGGATAATAATATTATTAACAGTATTAGGTGTTTTGTATTTAAAACATAAAGCTAAAAAACAATTTAAAAGTTATGATCAGTCTTATAGTCAATACAATAAGGGATATAGAAATAAAACGAACAGTGAAAATTTATACACAGCAGAAGATGAAGAATCTGTGATTATAGATGTTGATTATGAAGATATTGATGATTCAAAGTAAAAAATCACAGAAATCTGTGATTTTTTCTTTTCTTTTCTAAAGATTAATGAAATTAAACATCATTTTAAAAGTTTTCTTTATTACAATAAGGTTATGTTTTAAAAGAGTATAGTTAAGGCAAACTAATATGGGTTATTTATGTATATATAGGGAGTGGTAATATGGCTAAAATTTTAATTGTTGAGGATGAGGTATCTATAAGGAAATTTTTAAAAATAAGTCTTAAAAGGGAAAGTTTTGATGTATTAGAAGCTGAAAATGGAGAAGATGGAGTTCAAAAAGCAAGAGAAGAAAATCCAGATATAGTTATATTAGATATTATGCTTGGAAAAGGAATAGATGGATTTAAGGTTTGTGAAATATTAAAAAAAGATTATCCAGAAATAGGGGTTATAATGTTAACTGCTAGGGGGCAAGATTCTGATAAAATTAATGGATTAGAGTTTGGTGCAGATCATTATTTAGTTAAACCATTTAATCCGTTAGAATTAGTTGCAATAATAAAATCCCTATTAAGAAGAATGCAATATTCTAAAAAAGAAAAAGAGGATAATTATTTATATTCTGGAGAGTTTAAGCTAGATATATATAGTAAAAAAGTATATAAAAACAATATAGAGTTAGATTTAACACCAAAAGAATATATGATAATTAAGATATTTATAGAAAATAGAGGTAAAGCTTTTAGTAGAGATGAGCTCTTAGATATGGTGTGGGGATATAACTATGTTGGCGATAATAAAATTGTTGATGTAAATATAAGAAGATTAAGAAGTAAAATAGAAGAAGTTCCATCAGAACCAGTATATATTGAAACGGTTTGGGGAACTGGATATAGATGGAGGGCGTAGTAAAGTGACATCTATAAAAACAAGAATTTCCGGTGGATATTTAGTGAGTATAATAATAACAGTAATACTAGTGGAAGTTATAAGCATATTTGCCATTAGGAGTTTTTATTATGGCGGTTTAGAAGAAAGTTTAGTCAATCAAATTGGTATATCTACTAATTTCTATAATACGTATTTTTATAATGATACAGTAAAAAGTAATATTTCCAATGACATAGATCTTTATTGGGAGAATGCTGATGCTAAGGCTGAAATAATAGATAAAAAAGGAGATATTTTAATGGATTCCCAAGGTCAAAATAGGGGGAAAATAACAGTAACAAATGAATTTAAAGATTTGGTTAATGGTAAAATAAAGTTTTTTAAAGAAAAAAGCAGTTTAAATAATGAACCTATTTTGAGTGTATATATGCCATTATATTATAATGGAGAAGTTGATGGTGTCCTTAGGTTTACATCTTCTACTGTTGATGTGGATAGAAATATATTAAAGGTATCTCAATATGCAATAATGGCAGGATTTATTATTATAATATTATCAAGTTTTGTTAGTCTAGTAATTTCTAATAGTGTGGCAAAACCACTTAAAATAATAAGCCAAGGTGCAGAAAAAATGGCAGAAGGAAACTTTAATGATAAAATACCTAAGTATTCTGATGATGAAATTGGAAAACTGGCAGATACCTTAAATTATATGTCAGAAGAGATATTGAAAAACGAAAAATTGAAGAATGAATTCATTGCATCTGTATCACATGAACTTAGAACACCACTTACATCCATAAAAGGATGGTCTATTGTGTTAAAATCATCTGAATTTGAGGATGAGGAAGAGATAAAAGAAGGGTTAGATATAATAGAGCAAGAAGTTGATAGGTTGACATATTTAGTTGAAGATTTATTAGATTTTTCAAAATTATTATCAGGAAATATGACATTGAAAAAAGAAAATGTAAATATTGATGATTTGCTTAAAGGTATATGTAAACAACTTACACCAAGAGCAAATAATGAAGGTTTAACTTTAACTTTAAAAGTAGATGGAGAGTTGCCAAGTATAAGTGTAGATATAAATAAAGCAAAACAAGTTTTTATAAATATAATCGATAATGCTATAAAATTTACTAATGATGGTGGTAGAATTTTAATATGTGTTAACACTGATGAAGATTACATAAACATAAGTGTTAAAGATAATGGAGGAGGCATAGCCTCAGAAGATTTAGAAAAAGTAAAAGAAAAGTTTTTTAAAGGAAAGGATTCAAAGTCAAGCAATGGAATTGGACTATCAGTATGTGATGAAATAATTAAATTACATGATGGAGAATTATTAATATTAAGTGAAGTTAATGTAGGTACAGAAGTTATAGTGAAATTACCATTATTATTATAGAAATACGATAGAAATTTATTTTAGTGCAGAGGAGTAATATATGAAGAAAATTTTCGGGTTAATATCCATGTTTATTATGATAATTCTATTGGTAGGTTGTAAATATGATAATATTGATTTATCTGTAAAAGCAAAAGAACCAATTACAACACCTATCATTAATGGACAATGGATAGTTGATGGATATAGACCTTTAGAAAAAAGTGATGACTTAAATGAATCATATAATGTTTGGAATAAGTCTATAATTACTATAAATACGCAGGTAGCTATATTTCCTAATAATACATATAAAAATCCAAAATATAAATTAAAAGTAGTAGAAGCGGAAAACTATATTCTAAAAAAATACGGAATAGAACCAAAAGAGCTAGGAATTAATGATGAAAGAATAAGTATAATATCTATATCTTCAGATGAACACTATTATGAAGATGTGTTATTAATAGATAATGATAATGCTATTGTGGAAAGTAATAATATAATATATTACATTTCTAGGATTGATTCAAATGATATAGATGAGTTAAAAGAAAAACAAAATCAAAAAGGTGTTGCTATAGGAAATAGTAAATACTCTGATGAAAGTGATTTAACCAAAGAAAAAAGTGGCGTTTTTATAGGCTTAAAGGAAACTACTAAAATGGATACATATCCACTTATATTTAAAAATTATATAGATAAAATGAATAATTTTTCTTATAGAACTTTATGGGTTAATTTTGATGGGGAGAATGTGGAAATTAAAGAGATACCATATATATTTTTAGTTAGAAAAAATGGATTTTGGAAAGTAGAAAGTGAAAGGGTCTCAGGAAATGATTATATACAGGATAATATTACAGCAATTCCTTTAAATAAAAAGGATGAAGAAAACAATATAATTAAAAGGGAAATTAGAAATGGTTGGACCTATGGAACTGCTGAAATAAATTTCATAGCTAATGATTATATGTGTGTAGAAACTCATGGAAATAATGTAGATTATGAAAATGAAAAATTTGACTATGAAAATTTAGAAACAGTTCCTATTGACACGGTATACTCAGGAGAAATGAAATCAATAAGTATATCAAAAGTTTTAAGTAAAGAGCAGTTAGAAATTGTTAATGAAGAAATAATGAGAATAAATAATAAAACAGAATCTGTCAATAAAGATGATTATACTAAAGATTTTTGGGGGTTCGGAGTAGAAAGAGTACCTGGAAAATGGGGGTTGAAAGGTAGAGTTAATCAAGATTTAACGAATAATGATTATGCAGATTTCCAAATTCCTATAGACGTACCGCAAACCCTTTTAAAATATGATTCAGTATATTTACCATTAGCTAAAATAAAAGAACAGGTGCCAAGGGCCAAAGATGTAATTTGCTCTCCCAATAAAGATATGGCAGTAGTGTTTACAGATGAAAAAATACTTGTATATAAAATAGTTGGAACTAACTTAAGCGATGCACCATTAAGTGAATTTGATTTAAAAGAAAATGAAAAGCTTATAATGGCTGAATGGGCCACTGGTGATTATGTTGATCAGTGGGATAAAGAAGTAAATGAAAATTTAAAATAAAAAAGTATAGTTCAAAATAGCTTTTATTTTGAACTATACTTTTGAACTATACTTAACTACATCCTGTTGTTGTGCCACAGTCTTGGCAAACCTTACAAGTACCATTCCTTACAAGTCTAGTACTAGAACAATTGGAACAAATTTCAGAATAAATTCGTTCACCATCAATAGAACTACTAGAAATTTCAGTTTCTGCTACGCTATGAGTAATATTGTTTTGGATATTAAATTCAGCGTTATTGATTTGTGGTTTGACTTGGCATCTAGAAAAATCTCCAAGTTCTATATCAATAACTTTACTAATCAAATCAGATATAGAAGAAACTTGTTTTATATAGGGATGTTTTTGAACAAATCCATATGGTTCATATTTTTGACCTCTAAGCATTTTTGCTATGTCATGAGGTGGAACGTTATATTGTAACATTACAGAGATAGATTTAGATAATGAATTTAAAAGCCCCATTATTATTGTACCTTCTCTATCTGTAGTTATATAAATTTCGCAAATTTCATCTTTTTCATTTCTATTAACTGTTGTATATATCTTTACTTCATCTATTTGAGCTGGATGAGTTGTTCCATAGCGAATTCCTTCAGGTTTTTCGCGAGTGGAAATACAACGGCTAGCTTCTAATTCTTTAGCTTTTTTTAGTAATTCATCATAAGTTAAATCTTCAAGATTAGATTTTTTTCCATCATCAAGAGTAGTATTAAGTGGCTGGCTAGCTTTGCAACCATCTCTGTAAAGAGAAATGCCTTTAATTCCAAGTTTCCATGAATTTATTACAACAGATTTAAAATCTTCTACAGTTGCATTAGATGGAAGATTAACAGTTTTAGAAACAGCACCAGAAATCATAGGTGTTATACTAGCCATCATAAGTACATGTCCCATGGCGTCAATAAATCTATCGCCACTACCACATTTATTAGCAGTATCAAATATTGGTAGATGTTCATCTTTTAAATGTGGTGCATCATCTATTTTTCCATCAACTATTTTTTCATATTCAAATCCATCTTCAGAGACAATTTCTTTTCTAAGTATATAATCTAAAATATCTTTAATTTCACTGGACGAATAACCTAAGTTTTTAAGTGTTTCTTCAATAACAGGATTTACTATAGTCATAAATCCACCACCAGATAATTTTTTATATACAAAGTGAGAAAAATACGGTTCTATTGAAGTAGCACCACAGTCCATTGCAAATGATATAGTTCCAGTAGGTGCAATAACTGAAACTTGAGCATTTCTATATCCGTGCTTTTCACCTAAATTAAGAGCATCTTTCCATGTGGATTTTAGTAATTTACTTAATTTTTCACAGCCGATTTTGCTTAAAATATTATGATTAATTTCAAGTGGTTTATAATTTAAGTTTTCATAGTCAGAGTCTAAAGCTTTAGCAACTCTACAATGATTTCTTATAACTTTTAACATATATTCTTTATTAATATTGTATTTTTCAAATGAACCTAATTTTTCTGCCATTATAGCAGAAGTTTTATAGGAAGTAGCTGTAAGTAATCCTATTAAAGATGCAGAAATTGCTCTAGCTTCATCAGAGTCATAAGGGTATCCCATAACCATAAGTAAAGATGATAGATTAGAAACTCCAAGACCGGTAGTCCTAAATAAATGAGTTTTTCTAGCTATATCTTCAGTTGGAAATTGACCCCAATGTATAGAAGCTTCTAAAGCTAATTGTAGAATAGAAACTAAGTGAATATAGCCTTCTAAATCAAAAGAATTATCTTCATTATTATAAAATTTATAGAGATTTATAGATGCTAAATTGCAAGATGTATCATCTATAAAAGCATATTCGCCGCAGGGATTTGTAGAATTTATTCTATTATGTTTAGCGTTAAATAAACCATCTTCTCCACATGGACAAGTATGCCAACTATTAAAAGTATCATCAAATTGAGGTGCAGGGTCTGCACATTTCCAAGCAGATGTATTAAATTTATCCCATAATAAATTTACTTTTACCTTTTTATTTATAAAGTGGTCTACTCTTCCTTTTAACTCTATAGTTTCTTCAGGGTTAACAGAAAGATTTTCAACCTTTTGCATAAAGTCATCACTAAATCTTATAGAGTTATTACCATTTTGACCAGAGACTGTTTCATAAGCCTCACCTTCAAAGTTGGCGTCATACCCCATCTTACCTAAGGCTCTAACTTTATCTTCTTCTCTTGCTTTCCATTCAATAAAATCTAATATTTCAGGGTGATCGATATCTAAAGCTACCATTTTAGCGGCTCTTCTAGTAGTTCCACCAGATTTTATAGCTCCAGCGTTTCTATCTAAACCTTTCAAAAAGCTCATAATTCCAGAAGATATGCCACCTCCAGAAAGTTTTTCTCCTTTAGCTCTTATATTAGAGTAATTTGTACCAGTACCAGAGCCACCTTTAAACAATTTAGTCTCTGTTACAAATTGTTCAGATATAGAATGCTTTCCTAAAAGTTTATCTTCTATAGATAGTATAAAGCAGGCAGAAGCTTGAGTTCTTGTATAGGCATCTTTACTTTTTACTACCTTTCCTTCATTAGGGTCAAAATAATAATTATTTAAACTTTCACTATTTATTCCATAGGAGTGCATTAAACCTGTATTAAACCATTGTGGTGAATTTGGAGCATACATTTGATTTAAAAAACAGTATGCTAATTCATCATAAAGGATTTCTTTTTCTTTTTCAGAATTAATTAGGCCTTCATCAATTAAGGCTTCACACCAAAAATTAACAATTCTATCAACTACCATTTTAAGTGAATTTTCATAACCACATTCATTAGGTACCATTGCTTTTTTGAAATATTTTGAAGCAATTATATCACAAGCATTTTGTGAGTAGTGAATAGGAAATTCTAGATCTTTCATATCAACTAAAACTTTATCACTTTTATAGTCCTTTATAAAAACATTAATCTTTTTCCATTTGAATAAATCATATACAGTAAGATTTTTATTTCCATCAAGTTTTTTTGTATAATATCTTTTAAATAAATTTTTTATATTACTCATTATCATCACTAGATTAGTTAACTGTCAAAACTAACTAGTATTGCACCTCCTAAGCGTAGAAAATTAACGAAACAAAAATACTACATATTGCTATATGTAGTATAATATGCACTATATGTTGTATTATATAACAAGGATTAAATTTAATCAACAATTATTATTTTATAACAATAATGAAAAAAAATTCGAAAATAATAGAATTATTTGTACTCTTGTAGAAAAAAATAAGTATATAAAATAATATATACTAAATTATAAAAATAAATTTATTAATTAATATAGCAAAATAAGATTCAATTTAGATTTATTCAATAACTTAAAAATATCTTAATTCAAAAGGGAGTATTTAATTTACATTTTTATAAAATTGTATTACTCTTTTTGTATCCAAGTTAACTTTAAGAATTGTTTATTTATCAAATGAGAAAACTCAAATTAATATTTTATCAATAACTAACAGATTATTTTAGTTAAGAGTGAATTCTTAACTAAATATATTTGCACTTATTTTTTTTAACTGATAACAAAAACTTGATGTATAAATTTAATTTCGAGATTTTATCCATATATTATAAAGTTAGCATTATAGTATTTAAATATACATTCAGTTAGTAGTTGAATATACCTAACGTAAAAGGATATAATGAGGAGTAGTGTATAGTTAAAGGTCGGTATGAATATATTTTTATGATAAGGAGTGATTTTTGTGATAAAATCATTTAAGGGAAAAAGTCCAATTATAGATGAAAGTTGCTTTATAGCAGAAAATGCAACTATAGTAGGAGAAGTTACCATAGGCAAAAATACAAATATATGGTATGGAACAGTTTTAAGAAGTGATATGAGCTATTTGAAGGTAGGGGAAAATACAAATATTCAAGAAAATACAACTGTTCATAATGATTTTGGGGTACCAACAGAAATTGGGGATAATGTTACAATAGGGCATAATGCAATAATACATGGATGCAAAATAAATGATAATGTCTTAGTAGGCATGGGTTCAATTATTTTAAACAATGCGGAGATAGGAAAAAATACAATTATAGGTGCAGGTAGTTTAGTAACTCAAGGTAAAAAAATACCATCTGGTGTACTTTGTATGGGATCACCAGCAAAAGTTATTAGGGAACTTACAGCAGAAGAAATAGAAAATATAAAAAAATCAGCAATAGAATATGTGAAGATGGCAAATGAACATAAAAATATTTAATAAAATAAAACAGATTTTTAGAATTAAAAGAACAATGTTTTTAAAAATTTGTAGAGACATTAAATAAATATATTCAGTGTGATGAGTACAGGTTTATTGTCCAATAACACAAAAGGAAAAAATTAGGAGGAAATTATGATAAAAATTGGTGAAATAAATAATTTAAAAGTTGTTAGAAGATCAGAATTTGGATATTATTTAGATGGAACCACAGGAAATTCATCAGATGATATATTATTACCTAACAAAAGTGCGTTAAGAAATGATATAAGAATTGGTGATGAACTTGAGGTGTTTATATATAGGGATTCTTTAGATAGAATTATAGGTACTATGAAAGAGCCATTAGCAACAGTTGGAGAAATAGCTTACTTAGAAGTTGTTGATGAAAGCCGTATTGGTTCATTTATTAATATAGGGTTAGAAAGGGATGTTCTAGTTCCTTTTAAAGAAAAAAAATATAATCTTGAGGTTGGTAAAAAATATTTATTTGCATTATATGTAGATAAAACAAATAGACTTGCAGCAACAACAAAAATAGACAACTATTTACATGATACAAATGCTTATGAAGTTGGTCAAGAAGTAGAAGGAACTATATATGGATTCCAAACTAATAACTCTGCAGAAATAGCTTTAGAAAATACATATAGAGGTGTAATATTAAAAAATGAATATTATAACGATTTAAAAATAGGTGATATAGTTAAAGGTAGAGTTAAAAAATATTATGAGGATGGTAAAGTAGGGCTTTCATTAAGAAAAGAAAGATTAGAAGAAAAGTCAGATTTAGAAACAGAAATACATGAGTACTTAAAAGAAAACGACGGATTTATCAAATTGAATGATAAATCTTCACCAGAGGATATAGAAAAAATCTTCAAAACTAGTAAAAATGCTTTTAAAAGAGCTTTAGGTGGGCTTATGAAGAAAAAATTAATAACTCAAGATAAAGAGGGAACTAGACTATTATAAAATTAATAGAAATAATAAAAAAGTTAGAGATTAATCTCTAACTTTTTTTTCATTACTTCTTTTAAAAATTTTTAAAATTTCATTTATTATAATTGGTACTAAGCTAATTAATAGTACAAAAATCCAATCATTTAAAGTAAGTTTGTAAACTCCAAACAATGTAGCTATTGGTGGTATTGTTATAACTAAGAATTGTAGTAGTAATCCTAGTATTATAGAACTAATTAGATATTTATTTGAAAACACGCCAATGGAAAATATAGATTTACTTTCATTTCTCATATTTAGTGAATGAGCAAGTTGAGTACTACTTAATACAGTAAAAGCTAATGTTTGAGCATGAATAAGAATTTTATCAGGTATGTTTGATAAGGTGATATCAGAACCACCATAAACTTTAGCTCCATAAACAAAGGCTATTAATGTTAGAAATCCAATTAAAAAGCCATTAAATATTAGTGTAAACATGGATCCTTTAAATAAACTGTCTTTAGAATTTCTAGGATGTTTATTCATAATATCTTTATCACCAGGGTCAACACCTAATGCTAATGCTGGAAAAGTATCAGTTATTAGATTTACCCATAAGATATGCGTTGCACTAAGTGGAGCAGCCCAACCTAGCAAAATTGCAAGAAATAGACTGACTATTTCACCAGCGTTACAAGAAATTAAGAAAATAACAGATTTTTTAATATTATTAAAAATATTTCTACCTTCTTTAATTGCAGAAACAATAGTGGAAAAGTTATCATCAGTAAGAACCATATCAGCTGCACCTTTTGCAACGTCTGTACCGGTTATCCCCATAGCAACGCCTATATCAGCTGCTTTTAAGGATGGAGCATCATTAACACCATCTCCAGTCATGGAAACTATATTATCTTTTGATTTAATAGCTTTAACAATTTTCACTTTGTGTTCTGGTGAAACTCTTGCAAAAACTCTAAGAGTATCTATAGAATTTGTAAGCTCTTCATCTGACATTTTATCTAATTCGGCTCCGGATATAACTTGTGATAAATCTGTAGCTATATTTAATTCTTTAGCTATAGCAAAAGCAGTATTTTTATGATCACCAGTTATCATTATTGTTTTTATTCCAGAGGTTTTACAAATTTCTATAGAATCTTTAACTTCTAGTCTAGGAGGATCTATCATTCCTACTAATCCTATAAATATAAGATTTTTTTCTACATCGTCTTCTGTTAAGGCTGTAGAATCTTCAACTGCTTTATATGCAGCTCCTAAAACTCTTAGAGCATCATCAGACATTTTATATGAGGCTTTTAAGATTGAATCTTTAAGTTCTGTAGTTAAATCTTTTATTTCATTGTTTAAATATATTTTAGTACATAAGTTTAAAAGGTTATCAATTGCACCTTTAGTTAATACAAAAGACTCATTAGAATATTTATTTATAGTACTCATAAGTTTTCTATCAGAGTCAAAGGGAATTTCTCCAACTCTTGGATGATTATTATTAGTATCTAATTTAGTTAAGTTGTACTTATTGCCTATATCTAGCAATGCAATTTCAGTAGGGTCACCTGTTTTAGAATCTTCACTAGAAGTTGCATCATTACAAAGAACTAAATTTTCTATTAATAATTTTTCTACAGGGTCATCAATATTTAGATTTTCGATATCATTTAAATTATTATTACAATAAAATTTTGTTACTGTCATCTTATTTTGAGTCAATGTACCAGTCTTATCAGAACAAATAACATTGACAGAACCAAGAGTTTCAACAGCAGGCAGCTTTCTTATTATTGCATTTTGCTTTATCATTTTTTGAACGCCAATTGCAAGTACAATAGTAACAATTGCAGGCAAACCTTCAGGTATAGCAGCAACAGCTAAACTTATAGAAGTTATAAACATATCTAGAATGTCTCTATTTTGCAAAATACCAACTACAAACATTATTATGCTTATAGCTATAGCAGCAAAGCCAAGATATTTACCAAGTTGTTCAAGTTTTTTTTGTAGTGGTGTTTGTTCAGATTCGTCTGTATCAAGCATTTTAGCAATTTTCCCAATTTCAGTATCCATACCTGTTGCAACAGCAACACCGATACCACGTCCATAAGTGGCTAAAGTTGACATAAAGACCATGTTTTTTTGATCACCAAGAGAAATGTCTTCATTTTCAAGTGTAATACCAGAATCTTTATCTACAGGCACAGATTCACCTGTTAAAGCTGATTCTTCAATTTTTAAATTAGCACTTTCTATTAAACGTATATCGCAAGGAATATACCTACCTGCATCTATTATAACTATATCTCCAGGTACAACATCTTCAGAAGGAATTTCAACAATTACTCCATTTCTTTTTACAAGTGCTTTAGGTGTAGAAAGTTCCTTTAAGGCATCCAAGGCTTTTTCTGCTTTAGCCTCTTGAATCATACCAACTATAGCATTAATAAGAATTACTATTAAAATAATTATTGAGTCACTTGTTTCGCCAACTACAGCAGATAAAATAGCTGCAACTAGTAAAATATAAATCATCATATCGTTTAATTGAGCAAAAAACATTTGAACTTTAGTTTTAGGTTTTTTAGTAGTAAATTTATTAAGTCCATATTTAGATTTATGGTCTTCTACTTGCTCTGAAGAAAGTCCATTATCTAAGTTGGAATTTAAAAGAGTAAGGACATCTTCCGTTGTTTTGTTAAACCACATTAATATATCACCTCTATTAATTGTATTCATTATATTTTATGATTCGAAGAATAATATTAGCCTAATATTTAGTATCAACATAATTAAAAAAAATATGATTAACTTTAAAATATTTAAATATATTTTATAATTTCGGGATATTCTTATATTTCATATGTTTATGTTATATAGGCTTCCAAGTTGACTCTTAAAATTATCAATTCCAAAACTTGGATACCTAAAATAGTGAGACATGCTCCGAATCATTTAGAATTCAATGCTGAATCTTGTATGAAAATATTTTAAAGTTATTGAATAAATTTAAATTGGAGCTTGTTTCCCTATAGGCGTAAAGCTAGGCCTAAAAATTCCAAAAAAACTCTAAATTAATTTTCAATGAATAGCTTATTTGAAATTTTTATTATTACATAATGTATCAATAAATTAAAAGAAAGATATTTTATTGGAATAAAGTGGCTTAGCTTTACGCACATGATGTTTATGTAGTAGATAAATTTTATTATTTTAACAACAATCAAATTTATTGAAAAATAAAAATTAATTTTTTTTAAATATTTAATAAAAATAAAATTAAATTCTATTAAATAGAAAAAAACAATTATTTTTTATGAAAATTTAATATTATAAAAAAATCAATGAAATTGTAGTTATAATTAACATAAAATTAATAAAAACATACAAAAAAATACAAAATTATAATAAAATACAAACAAAACAATTAAATTAACTAAAAATTTTTAATTATCTTAATATTTTTTAATGTATTGCTTTTGTAAAAATTATGTATTATATTACTAATAAGAATAAATGTTAATAAAATGTTAACGCTACATAAAATAATTTTTTGGCCAAAATTTAAAGTATGTAAACAAATCAAACTATTATGTACAAATAAAAGATAAGATTAAAATATAAAAAAATATTTCAATATTTAAAAAGAAACGATTATTCTGATTTATAAAAATTAGGGGGAATATTTAATGAGTGAAGAACTAAAAAAGCGTTATAAACACAATAGTAATATGTTTATAATCAGCTATATATTTATGGGTATAATGAGTGGTATGGCATTTGATGCTTTAGTTACATTTTTAAATCAAGCAGCGCCAAGTGTAGCAGCAAGTTATTCCACTTACATGGGAATAGCAACATTGTTAACAGCTGGACTAGTTGCTTTAGCACCAAAGTTAGGATATAAAAAGATATTAATTTCTGGACCGGTATTAACAATTTTAGCTCTTGTATTAGTTAATGTAACAGGAAATACGTTTGTAATAATGTTTGTAACGCTATCATTATTAGCAGGAGTAGTTTTATTTGATGCAATATTACCACCATTTTTAACACAGTATACATCAGTAGAAGAAAGAGATAAAGTTTTCTCTAGAACTTTATATACTAATGTCATTGGTATGACTTTAGCAACTTTCTCAGGTGGTATGTTAATAGTTTCAAGATTTGCCTCAAGACTTGGCATAACTTATGGGGAAGCAAAATCGTTATCTGCAAATATAGATGGATTTACAGAAGCTCAGAATTTTGCTTATACATTAGCACATAAAGATGTTTTATTAATGTTTTTAATAGTAGGTGTACTTGCTTTATTACCACTTTTATTATTAAAAGAAGTAAAAGCAGATTATGAAGTTAGTACAGAAGGTGATACTAAACAAAAAATAGATTGGAAAGTTCTTGGAAATAAATACGCATTATTATATTTAGTATATAATTTTTTAACAAGATTTGGAGCGTCATTAATAACTCCATACTTCTCAGTGTTTTTAGGAACCTTAGGAATAGATAGATCAACAGTTTCAACGCTAGTTACAGCTCAATATGCAGCAATGGTTATATTTATGATATTTTCACCATGGTTATCTAAAACATTTGGTAGGGTTGTATCAATTGGAGCACTTGCAGCATTATCAATTCCTTTCATGTTAATTATAGGAAATGGTGATAAATTTGGTAGTATGATGGTACTTGCTGTAGGAATAGGTTTATTCTTTAGATCCGGTTTAATGAATGCAGCAAACCCAATAGTTCAATCATTGCCTATGGAATTTGTTACCAAAGAATTAAGACCTGCATATAGTTCTATAATATTCTTATCTCAAGCGGTAGCACAAACACTAGCAGGTATATTTACAGCAGCATTCTTGTTTAACAGTGCATTCTTTGGTCAGGGTGGATATAGAATAGCATATTATATAACAGCAGTTATTTATTCAATAGCTACAATAATAATACTTACTCAATTTACTAAGAAATTTAATAGACCGAAAGTTAAAAATGATAAAGAAGAAGCAGCTTAATAAAAAAGACGTCTCAAAGTAGACGTCTTTTTTATTAAGAATTATTAAAACTACTATTATAGAATTTTATAATAGTAGTTTTAATTTATGAAAAAAAATTTATAAAATTAAAAAATATACTTAAAATTTAAATGTATATTATAAATGATATTTTATATAAAATAGTAATGGAAAATGTGAAAAATGTATTAAAAATTCATTTATATAAATTAAAATAAAATTTTATAGAAAACAAATCCATTATTTGTAACAAAAAAATAAAAAGAATGAAAAAATAAAAAAAATGAAACAATATTCACAAAATAGTTACAAAAATGAAAATAAATATATATAAAATTCATAAATGTTTATTAAAAACTATAAAATTTAAAGAAAATTCTAAATTTTCTTAATTTTAAATAATATCTTGATTTTCAAAAAAATGTGTATTATAGTACTAATTGAGAAACAATTGTAAATAAATTATGAATTGTTTAACAATATATATATATTGTCTCTGGCCAGGGGTTTATAAAATATTGTTACATAATAGTTTTCTCTCACACGAAATTATATAAAGGGTTAATTTAAATATGTGTATTATTATAGGGGGATGATCATATGAATGAAGAGGTATTAAAACGTTATAAACATAATAGTAGAATGTTTTTCATTAGTTATTTATTTATGGGGATATTAAGTGGTATTGTAAATGATACACTTATAACATTTTTAAAACAAGCTCAGCCTACAATAGTAAATAGTTACACGATATATACAGGTATAGCTACATTATTAACAGCAGGATTAGTCGCAGCTATAGTTAAAATGGGATATAAAAAAATACTTGTAGCTGGCGGAGTTGTTAGTATAGCTGGATTGATATTAATAAGTTTTACAAGAAGTTGGTTATCAGTAAGTTGTATAACTCTTGTGTTAATTTTAGGATTATACTTATTTGATGCAGTATTACCACCATTTTTAACACAATATACTACTGAAGAAGAAAGAGATAAAGTTTTCTCAAGAACAATGTATTCTAATGTTGCTGGAATGGCATTAGCAAGTTTTACAGGTGGTGCATTAATAGTTTGGAGATTTGCTTCAAGACTTGGAATTGCTTATGATCAAGCACAAGCATTATCAACTAAAACAGCAGAATTTACTACAGTTCAAAATGCAGCATACATATCTGCACATACTGACGTGTTTTTAATATTTGTGGTAATTGCAGTTCTTGGAACAATACCATTATTATTATTAAGAGAAGTTAAAGAAGATTATGCAGGACACCAAGATGAAAAAGGTAAAACTAAAATTGATTGGAGAGTACTTGGTAATAAATATGCACTATTATACTTAGTATATAATGGATTAATAAGATTTGGTGCATCATTAATAGTTCCTTACTTCACAATATTCTTAGGGACTTTAGGAATAGACAGAGCAACAGTATCATTCCTTATATCACTTCAAACAATAGCAATGGTTATATTTATGATGTTCTCACCATGGTTTTCTAAGAAATTTGGTAGAGTTGGTGCAATATCACTGTTATCAGCAATTTCAGTTCCTTTCATGTTAATTATAGGAAATGGTGATAAATTTGGTGGAATGATGGTACTTGCAGTAGGGGCAGGACTATTCTTTAGGGCAGGTTTTATGAATGCAGCAAATCCAATAGTTCAATCATTACCAATGGAATTTGTTACTAAAGAATTAAGACCAGCTTATAGTTCAGTAATATTCGTATCACAAGCAATAGTAACAATATTAGCAGGTCTGTTTACAGCAGGATTCCTTTTCAATGAAAACTTCTTAGGGGATTCAGGATACAGAATAGCATATTATGTAACAGCAGTTATCTATTCAATAGCAATAGTAATACTACTTACTCAATTTACTAGAAAATTTAACAGACCTCAAAATGAAAATGAAGAAGAAGTAGCTTCTTAATAATTTAATGAGAACAGCCATGTTATGGCTGTTTTTTATGTTGTAAAATAAGCACTTAACTTATTTATAAATATCGACTATAAGACCTGTTATTTCATCAACAGTACTTGCTACATCTAAATTTTCTTTCTGTTCATTTAATAAATCTTGTGTTAGTTCTTCTAATTTTTTATCTATTATATCAACTGTAATGAAATATTGAGTTTGCCAAAAACTAGTGTCTTTTTTTACTGAATACATAAAAGCAAGCACTGATTCTAAGTAGGCTTTAATTTCTCTCTTATAGGCTTTAACATCAGCATAATTTTTACTTGCTACTAATTTTGTTCCTTTGTTTTTTATATTTTTTAGCATTTGTTTTAATTGTTCTTCAGATTTTTTTTGTTGAGCAAAGTTAAAGTTCTTAGAAAAGTCTAATTGCTTATTTATTTTAGAACCGCTTCTTTGGATTTGTGGACTATTTCTTAATTTTGATATTTCCATATTAAACACCTCTCTTAGACACTCTATATTTATTATCGGAATGTAGTATAATTTTATTAAGGTATCTTTAAAAATAAATTATAATTTCATATATTATTATATAAAGAGAGGTAATTATATGCAAAAGCTTCTAAAAATGTTTTTCACGTTTCTAAAAATAGGGAGTTTTACTTTTGGTGGAGGATATGCAATGATTCCACTTATAGAAAAGGAAGTTGTTGAAGTAAATCAGTGGCTATCTAAAGATGAGTTTCTTGAGATATTAGTTATAGCTCAAAGTTTTCCAGGAGCATTAGCAGTAAATTCATCTACATTTATTGGATATAAAATTGGGAAATTTCCAGGAGCCATTTTAGGGTTACTGGGAGTAACGCTACCGTCCTTTGGCATAATACTTATTATAGCTATGTTCTTTTCAAAATTTAGAAATTTAGCTATTGTAGAAAGAATGTTTAGTGGCATAAATGCAGCAGTTCCATTGCTTGTATTAGTGGCAGTTGTTAGTCTTAGTAAATCAGTAAAAAAGTCTACTAATAACATAATGATTGTGATAATTACTGTAATACTTACTGCATTTTTAAATGTAAATCCTGTTATAATAATTATTTTAGCTGCTTTATATGGGATATTTTGCAATAGGAAGAAGGTGTCATAAAGTATGTTACTTTTAAAACTTTATTTAGCATTTTTAAAAGTTGGCACTTTTGGGTTCGGTGGAGGATATGCTATTTTATCCCTTATAGAAAATGAAGTTGTTAACAGTAATAAATGGATTAGCGCCACAGAATTTGTAGATATAATTGGTATATCTCAAATGACACCAGGACCAGTTGCAATAAATTGTGCTACTTTTACTGGATATAAAGTTAGTGGAGTGTTAGGAAGTATTGTGGCAACTCTTGGAGTTGTAACTACATCTTTTATATTAGTTACACTGGCATATTTCTTTTTCACAAAATTTAAGGAGTCTACACTATTAAATTCAGCATTATCAGGAATGAAGCCAGCACTTATTGGTCTTATAATTGGTGTGTTTATATCTTTAAGTAAAACAGCATATGTAGATTTAAAAAGTTTAATAATAGGGGCAATAATAGGGGTTATGCTTTTTAAAACTAAAATACATCCTATATTGATAATAGTAATTTCAGCAATTTTAGGAATTGTGTTTTATTAAAAAGGAGCTTCGTCTATGAATAAAAATTAATCATAGGCGATGCTCCTTTAGTTTTTTGATAGAATTCTAAGTTTTTACATAAAACTATTATAACTCGCATCTGATGGCATTCTTAAATCACCTCTAGGTGAAAGACTTATAGAACCTACTTTTGGACCATCAGGCATACAAGAGCGTTTAAATTGCTGAGTAAAGAATCTTCTAAGGAACATATCTCTCCATTTTAAAATTTCATCTTTGGTGTATTCATCACCAAAAGCATTTTCGCTTAAAAATAGAAGTTTTTCAGGAGTAGCACCTTGTTTTATAAAATGGAATAAGAAGAAGTCATGTAGTTCATAAGGTCCTACAATGTCTTCTGTTTTTTGAGCTATTTTACCTTCACTATCTTTTGGCAGTAGCTCAGGACTTACAGGAGTATCTAATATGTCCATAAGAACTTCTGAAGCATTACCATCTAATTCTTTTTCTGCAACATATTCAACTAAATAACGTACCAATGTTTTGGGAATAGAGCAGTTAACAGAATACATAGACATATGGTCACCATTATAAGTACACCAACCTAATGCAAGTTCTGATAAATCACCAGTTCCAATTAGAAGTCCTGCATTTTTATTTGCAATATCCATTAATATTTGAGTTCTTTCTCTTGCTTGAACATTTTCATAAGTAACATCATGTATAGCTGGATCATGCCCAATGTCTTTAAAATGTTGTATACAAGCATCTACAATATTTATTTCTTTAAGCTCAGTACCTAAATTTTCGCAAAGTTTTAATGCATTTATATAAGTCCTATCAGTGGTACCAAATCCGGGCATAGTAATTGTTTTTATATTTTTTCTATCTAATCCAAGCATATCAAAAGTTTTAACAACTACTAACAGTGCAAGAGTAGAGTCTAATCCTCCAGAAATACCTATAACAGCATTTTTAAGTTTTGTATGACAAAAACGTTTCGCTAATGCAGCTGTTTGAATATTAAATATTTCTTTACATCTTAATTCTCGTTCAGATTCTGTTTTAGGTACAAAAGGAAGCTTATCTATAGTTCTATCAAAACTATTAATAGAAGTATTTTTTATGTTTATGTCAATTATTTTTGGTATAAAAGGACATAAACACATACTATCTCTAAAGCTTATATTCTTTAATCTTTCATTGTTGAGTTTGTCTAAATCGATTATTCCAGTTATTATCTCATTTTCTCTTTGAAATCTTTTATTTTCTGCAAGGGTGCTACCATTTTCAGAAATTATTAAATGTCCACTAAATAGTACATCAGTAGAAGATTCAAAAACACCAGATGATGAATATATATAACTACCAATGCATCTTAAACTTTGGTTTTTAACTAAGTTTCTTCTAGTATCAGCCTTTCCAACTAATTCGTTAGAGGATGATAAATTACAAATTATATTAGCGCCACATAAACTTAAATAGCTACTAGGTGGTATAGTTACCCACAAGTCTTCACATACTTCAAAGCCTATTTTGGCATTTCCAGCAGAAAATATAATGTTTGTTCCAAAAGGAACATCTTGTTGAAAACTAAGATTCACAGTTTCATTAATAATATTAAGTCCACTAGTAAACCAACGCTTTTCATAGAATTCAGAGTAATTAGGTAAATGACTTTTAGGGATAATACCAATAACTTTTCCATCAAATATAACTACCGCACAATTAAACAAGCAGTTATTATGTAAAATCGGCGCACCAACGGATATGATTATATTTTTTTCCTTTGAATATTCACATAGTGCATAGATGCCTTTTTCACTTTCTATTAATAGTTTATTTTGAAAAAACAAATCACCACAACTATATGATGTTACGCTTAGTTCAGGAAAAACTATTAAATTACAATCTTGTTTTAGTCCATTTGAAATACATTTTTTTATTTCGTTAATATTAAAGTTTACATCTGCAACGTTTGTTATAGGACAAGCAGAAGCTACTTTGAAAAAATTCATAAACTCACTACCTTTCTTAAAAAATAAGTTAATAAATATATTATCTAGTTTAAAGATTTTTTAATATATATTTATAAATTATAGTCGAAAAATTTTGTTTTTTATTATTATATAAATTTTAAGTTTGATATAATTTTCTAATTTAATAAAAGCTAATTTATAAAATCATAGTTATGTAACCTCATATTTAAGTGTATTTATCAAATCTTTGCTATCAGTCAAGTATAGTTAGTTAAAAGTTAAGAATTAATAGTTTAGGATGAAACTGAATAGTCAGTTTCATCCTAGTAGAAGTATTAAACCTTGAAATTAAGATATAAAATTGATTGAATCTATATTCAAAGTATACATCCATAACAAGAAGGACAGGCGTAACAAAACATATTCTCTATAAATTATTTTCCAGTAAAATTGAAAGTTCAATAATAAAATCTATATTAAACAAAGCCGGTCTTAAAAAAGATATGTCCAGTATTACTAGGAATACATCCACTAGTAATTAACCAGAACTTTTAACTCTTAACTAAAGTAAATGTTAATCTTAAATTTTTTCATTATTACTTTTTAACACTATAATTTTGGAAGTTTTAGGCTTAGCTTTACGCCTATGCTTGGAAACCTATATATAAATTATTTTTTGAACTTTTGTTTATTTTTTTCATTAAGTTTTCGTTTAGCAGTTTTCTTTTTCATTATGGAATAACCAAACTTGCCTAAAGGTTTAGTATTTAAAGCAAAATATTCTCCATGACAATAACTAATCAAATTAGCTCTCTCAAAATGTATTTTACCTTTATCGTCAATTAAATCCTCATTTACTTTAACATTTAGAACTTCCAGTAAAAATAGGTCATGTGTTCCAAGTGGCGTGATAGATTTTAATTTACATTCTAAGGCTACTGGAGATTCTTCTAAAGACGGAGTGTTTATTTTAACAGCATCATTTAATTTAATTCCTAGATGTTTAATTTTATCAATTTTTTTACCACTAACTACTCCACAATAGTCTACCATTTTAACCATATCTTTAGTAGTAAGATTAATTACACATTCTTTACTTTCTTTTATATAATTATAGCTTAATCTTTCTGGCCTAACACCCATTGCCAATATAGGTTCCTTTGTACACACAGTACTTATCCATCCAACGGTAAATACATTTACCTTATCTTCTTTATTTTTAGATGTAACCAATACTACAGGTGTAGGATTAAGCATTACACTACCTTTAAAATTTACTTTGTTCATATTTTTCTCCTTTTGTACTGCATAATATTTATAATTATCTAATAGTAAAATGATTTCTTTATTCATATTAATTAAATTAATTCTCATATATAGAGGTTTCAAGACATTAATTTAAAGAAAGAAAAAATGCCTTTAGAACTATTAGGGACATAGTGAGTAATAATCACAATAACTTTCAATTTAAATAAACTGTCAACTATTAGTATGATATTAATCTTAAATTTTATTATTTGATAAATAAATAAGTTTAAAAGTCAAATTAGAACCCTATAGTATGAGTATATTAATAAGTTTATATAAAATTATAACATAAATTTTAAAAATTCATGGCATTTATAGATTACTTTGATATAATTTATTTGTAGAATTAAGTTATTTTAAAAAATTAAAGAGTAGGTGTTATAACATATGATAGAAAATAAGGTGAGAGATTTAGTATGTGTAGATATAGATGAAGAAAAAGTAATGGTTATAGCTTGTGATAGTAGTGGTGGAATAGGAGATAAGGAACATGATGCACTAAAAGTAGAGCCATTTATAACAGGAAAATACAGTGTAAGGGTAGGATTGTTAGAAATTCTATGTAGTGGAGCAAAAGTAATAAGTATTGTAGATAATGTTTGTGCAGAAATGGAACCTACAGGTAGAGAAATTATAAAAGGTATAAAAAGTGAAATGAAGCTAGCTGCAATAGATGGAATACCGCTAACAGGAAGCACAGAGGAGAACTTTAGAGTTACATCTACAGGAGTAGGGATTACTGTTATAGGAATTTGTGAAAAGAAAAATGCGAAAATTAACAATATAAGTGAAAAAGCAAAGGTGTATGCTATAGGTAAACCTAAGGTTGGAAGTGAAATAAATTTTTATGGTGATGATGAAATATTTTCTTATGAAGATTTAAATAAGCTTATGCAATTAGATGAAGTTTTAGAAATAGTTCCAGTAGGTTCAAAAGGAATATTGTATGAAGCAAAGGAACTAGCAACTAGTAATAAAAAAAAATTTACATTAAAGGATAATGTATATTTAGATTTGAAAAAAACTTGTGGGCCAGCAACAGTAGCTATAGTTGCAATAAAAGAAAATAAAACTGACGTGATAAAAAAATTTAAAAATGCAGTTGAAATAGGAAAAATTATTTAATTTTATTTATTTATATACAATAAATATATTATAATGTATTCCAATATAAGGCCTAAGGAAAGTATTAAAAATAATTTTTTAAAAAATTTCATTATACCCCTCCTAAAGAAAATAAAAAATAAATGGAATTAAAAATTTAAAAGCTTTTAATAAAATAGGTATATATAGAGTTTTAAATTGTCCATTATAATATAATATATGATACAAAATTGAAAAAGTTACCAAATATATTATTTAAAATAAAAAAATAAATGATAGGCTAAAGCCTAACATTTATTTTCTTTTATGAGAAACTTCGATTCTTACTTTTCTAACGTTGTTTATTTTTTGACCTGAACTATTTTTTAAGATTACATCAACTAAGTTATTAGGAACATCTATAAAAGTAAACTTATCTAATATATCAATTCTTCCAAGTTCTTTAGATTTTACTCCAGCTGTATTATCTAAAAACTTAACTAAGTCTATAGCAGAAACTTTATCAAGTCTACCTACAGATAAAAATAATCTAGCAGTATCTTTGTTGAAATCTCTATTAAAATCTCTTCTATTTGAATCTCTTCTATTTGAATCCCTGCTGAAAGGTTCTTCACATTTAAGAGTGTCTTGAGTATACTCATAGTTTAACTCTTTCTCAAATAATATTTTTATTAGTGAAGCAGTAACATCTTCAGCTCCGAATTCGTCTATTAAATTTTTAGAAGTTTGTATAAAGCTTTCATAAGAATTTTCTTCTAAAGTAGCTTTAACAGACTCTAATATACTCTCTGATTTTGAAGCATATATATCATTTAAAGTTGGTAATTGTTTTTTCTCCATTTTGCTCTTAGTTACATTTTCAATTTGTCTTATCATAGACATTTCTCTACGACTTGCAAAGCTATAAGCTGTACCTTCTTTGTTAGCTCTACCAGTTCTTCCAATTCTATGAACATAAGATTCTGTGTCTTGAGGTAAATCATAGTTTATAACATGAGTTATATCTTCTACATCAATTCCACGTGCAGCAACATCAGTAGCTATTAAATAATTTAAATTACCAGTTTTGAATTTCTTTAAAGTATTTAATCTTTGAAGTTGTTTCATGTCACCATGCATACCTTCAACTATGTATCCTTTGCTTTGTAAAGCAGAAACTAATTCGTCAACACCTCTTTTAGTCTTACAAAATAGTATAGCGCTTTTAGGTGCATCAACATCTAAAATTCTGCAAAGAGCTTCAAGTTTGTCTTTTTGACTTACTTCAAAATAAAATTGCTTTATTTTAGATACAGTTAGAGATTGTTTTGCAATAGCAATATGTTTAGCGTCAGATTTCATATAGTTTTGAGCTAAGCTTTTAATAGCTTTTGGCATTGTAGCTGAAAACAATAATGTTTGTCTGTCTTTCTTTAAATTGCTTATAATAAGCTCTATATCTTCTATAAATCCCATGTTTAACATTTCGTCCGCTTCATCTAAAACTAGGAATTTAGCGTGGTCTAATTTAAGAGTTTTTCTATTTATATGATAAAGAATTCTTCCAGGAGTTCCAACAACTATATCTACACCTTTTTTTAATGGTTTAAGTTGTTTATCAATTGATTGACCACCGAAAATTGGAAGTATTTTATATTGAGCATACTTATTTAGTTTGCTTAATTCTTCACTAACTTGTATTGCAAGTTCTCTTGTTGGAGCTAACATTATTGCTTGAACGTTTCCGTTGGAGGGTTCCATTAGACTAAGAAGTGGAGCACCAAATGCAACAGTTTTTCCAGTACCAGTTTGTGCTTGACCGATTAAGTCAAAACCTTCTAAACTTACTGGTATACTTTTAGCTTGAATATCAGACGGATATTCAAATTTTAAATCATTAATAGCCTCTAATATTGAAGGCTTAAGATTTAAATCTTCAAATTTAATTTTATTCATTAACATTCCTCTTTCTATTATGTTTTATATAAAAATTTAAATAACTTATAAACTTAATAATGTTATTCTATAATGTAGTTAGTCATATAAATCTATAAACTTATTAAATAATTAATATTTTAAGTTTTTCTAAAGTTGAAATACAACTTATAGTAACATAGTATTAACATAATATCAATGGAATATATTGAAAAAATATATATTATAACATCAATCGTGAAAATAATATAGTAGGAAAATGCAAAAAAAATTATAAATTTGATGATAAAATATAAGATTTGCTTTAGTAAGGGCAATATATTATAGTAATTTATAGGAATAAAAGAATTATTCTTGTTATGTTGAAATAAAATGATATAATAAAAATATTTAGTTTAAAACATTAAAAAATAATAATTCAGTATTCTTGTATATTTTGAAACAAAATATTATTTGAATTTTGAATGTTATTTTTAAAAATATGTCTAAAATGATTATGAAAATTTTGGGAGGAGGGTATTACTATTAAGAATATATTTGATACCTGTGATATTATTTTAGAAAATGGAATAAGACTTATAACAATAAAGAAAGAAACTCAGTTAGCTTCAGTTCATGTTGGGTTTAATATAGGGGCGTTATATGAAGTAAATGATAAAAAAGGAATAGCCCATTTCGTTGAACACATGCTTTTTAAAGGTACTAAAAACAGAGATAATGAGGCTTTAAATTATGAATTAGAATGTTTAGGGGGAGAGTATAATGCTTATACAGATTATAAGTGTACAGTATATAGTACTACAACTCTTAATGAGGAATTAAATAAGTCTTTAGATTTGTTAGCAGATTTGACAACTAACTCTATATTTCCTAGAAAACAGTTAGAAAAGGAAAGAGGAGTTATTATCTCTGAAGTAAAAAGTGGAAAAGATGATTTAGAAGAATTAAGTTTTAATAGAATAAATAACATGGCATTTTTAAAAAGTCCACTAAAGTGTGATGTAATAGGAAAAGAAAACCATATAAATGCTATGACAAAAGAAGACTTGATTGAGTTTTATAATAAATATTATGTTCCAAATAATTGCTATATATCAATAGTTTCAAACTATGATCATGATTATATAAGAACTTTAATTAATAATTATTTTGGGGATTGGGAATCAAAGGAAGTAAATAAGCCTATTGTAGAATTTGAAAAGAATATATGTAAAAAAGAAATAACTTATAAAAAGGAAATAGAACAAAGTACAGTATTGTACTTATATTCTTTCAACAATCTTACAAAAGAGGAGGAATTAGCACTTAGAGTTTTAAATCATAAGTTCGGAGAAAGTTCCAACTCAATATTATTTAGAGAGTTAAGAGAAGACAGGGGACTTGCTTATGATGTGTATACAACATTAGACTTAAGTGAAGGATTAAAAACATTATATATTTATACATCAATAGCAGAAGAAAATGTTGAAGAAACATTAGAAACTATTGATAAATGTATAAAAGATATAACAGAAGAAAAGATAGTATTTGATGATGAAACTATAGAGATTATGAAAAAGGTATTTAAAACTGCAGTGGCATCAACGTTGGAAGATGTTACAGATTTAGGAAATTATGCATTGCATCAATCTATGGAAGGTGAACCTATATATGAATTCATAGAGGAAATGGAAAAGCTAAGTGATGTAACTAAAGAAGATTTATATAAAGTGGCAAGAAAAGTTTTAAAAAATCCTACAATTCATATATTACTTAGAGATAAATAAAAGTAAAGCTTAAACTAATGAAATTTTTATTGGTTTAAGCTTTTTTAAACAAGAACGCTTAAATATTCACTCTTAAGTAAAGTAAATCGTTAACTAGAAGTGAAATATTAATTTTAAATTTTCTCATTTGAAATATTTTAAAGCTATTGAATAAATTTAAATGGGAGATTGTCTATCTAGAGTTCTTAAAGATATATAGATGCTAAAGAAAGGATCCTAATAAAAATTATTATGAAATACATTATAAGTAAAATTCAAGTTCAAAAAAATAATAAAGATAGAGTAAATGTATATGTTAATGACGAATTTTTATTTGCTTGTAGCGGTGAATTGGTTTATTATCATAATTTAAAAAAAGGTTTAGAATTAGACAAAAATAAGATTATAGAAGTTGTAGAGGAAGATAATTATATAAAGGCTAAAAATGTTGCATTAAAGGTTTTAGAAAGATCTTATAAAACAGAAAAAGAGATATATGATAAATTACTAAGTAAAGAATATGATGATAAAACTATACAAAGAGTTATAAAATTTTTAAAAGAATATTCATTTGTTGATGATATAAGATATGCAGAACTTTATATAAAAGATAAAATTAAAGTTCACGGGAAATCAAAAATAAAATTTTCGCTGTCCAATAAAGGAATAGGTGAAGATGTTATAGAAAATAAGTTAAGTAATATTTCTAATGAACAAGAGGAATTAACAGCATTAAAATTAGGCGAAAAGAAATATAACACTTTAATCAAAAGTGAAAAAAATCATTTAAAAGTGAAAAAAAAATTAAGTGATTATCTTTTAAGAAATGGATATAATTTTAGTATAATAAATAAAGTGGTAAATAGTATTGTAGTTTGTGATGATTTTTCAGAAACTGTAGAACAAAAGGAAGTAAACTTTGAAGAATTAAATAATTTAGCATTAAAAAGATTAAATGTTTTAAAAAAATCAGAAAAAAATAAAGATAAACTACATAAAAAGTTATATGATTATTTATTAAGACGTGGATATAAATATGATGAAATAAAAACTATATTAAAAGAAATATTGTAGTATATGGGGAAACAAGCCAAATTTAATTTATCCGTCACATTTTTGTTATCAGTTAGGAAAAAATAAATATAACTATTAATTATAATCTTAAATTTTCTCATTTGATAAATGCATAAATTTAGATGCAAACTTAGAACCATATAACTATAAAAGGTGGTGTTATATTCTGAAAAATAATGTGGTAAATATAATATTGATAGCAGTTTTCATATATCCTATTATCATAGGATTTCTTAAAAAGAATTCATCAGAAGCATTAAAAGAAGTAATAAATTCTATTTTTACTAGTTTAGCATTGATAGTTTCTATAATAATAGGTAGTAAAAAGGTATGGATTATTTTTCAAATGCATAATGAAGGTAAGTTCAATAATATTTATGAATACTTACCTAATTGGATAATGAATTTATGTACTAAAAATCTTTTTATTACTAGAATTGTAGTAACAATATCTTTTATATTAGTAATTCAAGGAATACTTGTGTTTATTTTATGGGTTGCTAGTAGCATAATACTAACCCCAATATTAGAGGCTATTGATAATAGTTTAAAAAGAAAATCCAATTTGTCAAGAAGAATATATGGTGCATTATTTCAAAGTCCTAAGGCAATTTGCAACTTAGTTGTACTATGCTTTTTATTAAGCTTTGGAGCTATGTTTAATAAAAATCCAAAGTATATGAATACTTTGGAAAAATCACAAATATATACTTATCTATCAAATAATGTTGTAAATCCAGTGATAAATTCAAATGTAGTTAAAAATTTGCCTCAAGTAGTGAATGATTCTTTTAAGATAATTGTTGAAGATACGGACATTAGTAAAAATGATAAAAGTGTTTTTAATGAGTATTTGGATAGAAAAGCTATAATTTATTACAATGGAATTACTTTAGATGAAGGGGTTAAATCTAGCGCTTCTATAAATAAAACTGCTTTATCTATTGTAAAAGAAAATGAAAGTACCTATGAAAAATCAAAAGATATTTATAATTGGATAGGTAATAATATAAAATATGACGATGAAAAAGCAATGGAAGTTATATCAAACAACTTAAAAATAGTAAAATCAGGAGCAGTAGAAGCTTTTAACACAGGAAAAGGTGTATGCTTTGACTATGCATGTCTATTTGTGGCAATGTGTAGAGCTAATGATATTCAAGTTAGAATGGTTATAGGTGAAGGATTTAATGGCGAACAATGGGTAAGTCATTCATGGAATGAGTTTTATGATGAATCAAGTGATAGGTGGATAAGTGTAGATACAACATTTTATTCTGGTGGAAATTACTTTGATAATAATAATTTTGAAAATGATCATAGGAATTCTAAAGTTGTAGGACAATGGTAAAATAACTAGTCAATACTGTTGATGTTTTATAGAAAAAAGCTTAATTTAAAATTAACTTTGCATATGAAAGTAAAAATCATTCCGTAACTTATATCAGGAGAAATTTCTTCCACTATAGTTTCTACAAAATTTGAAATATCAATAGGTTTTGACTAGTTATTTCTATGTTTTTTATGAAGATGCTTTGTGAAGATAAGATTTTAAAATTAAATTAATGGCTTTTTCACACTCAGTATCTTTAGGGTTTAATGACCATGCAATGTTAAAATAATTTAGTGCCTTATTTTTTTCATTAATCATTGCATAACAATAGCCAAGATTAAAGAAATAGGAGCTTTCCTTCTTTATGTTTAATGCATTATGTAAATTTATAATAGCTTTATCAAATTCTTTTAATTTGATAAAACATACTGCTGTATTATAAAGGGAAGCAGCCTCATTTTCTTTAGTTTCAATAGATTTTTTATAAAAATTTATTGCATGTTCATATTGTTTTTTATTATAAAGATCATTAGCTTTTTCAAAATATTTCATACAAGACCTCCCAAATAAAAATATAATTACATTTGTAATAATTGACAATAAGCCTTAAATTATACATATTTAAATATAATTAATAACAAATTTACAATTTAATCTAGTATTTTGGGAATACTATAGGGAAACAAGCTCACATTTAAATTTATTCAATAACTTTAAATTATTTTCATACAAGATGCAGTGTTGAGTTCCAAGTGATTCAGAGCATGTCTCACTATTTGGGGTATCCAAGTTTTGGAATGGATAATTTTAAAAGTCAACTTGGAACCCTATATAGGGAAACAAGCCCAAATTTAAATTTATTCAATAACCTTAAAATATTTTTATACAAAATGTAGTTTTGAATTCTAAGTGATTGGGAGCATGGCTCACTATTTTAGGTATCCAAGTTTTGGAATGAATAAACTTATATATAAAACTACAGTTTCGCTATATTTACTCTGTTGACTTTTATGGCAGAGTTAATATATAATTATTTAAAATAATATTTAAAATAAAAGCATTGAAAAAGAGGAGTAGGATTTGGAAATATCAAAGAGAGGAAAACTCTAGGGTGAAAGGTTTTCTATATGGAATAATCTGAAGGTAGCTTTGGAGCTTCTTTATTGAACTTTAGTAGATAAAGACGGTTGTCAAATCGTTAATTTATATGAGCCTGTTTTTGCAGGGAAAAAAGGTGGTACCACGAGTTTTTTCGTCCTTTTGGATGAAAGAGCTCTTTTTTTGTTTTATAAATTATGAAAATTAAGCATATATACATTAAAAATTTAACTTTGTAAAAAAAATATAAAAACAGATAAAGAAGAGGAGGAATTATTATGGAAAATAATAAAGAATTAGCAAAGAATTATGATCCGAAAGAGTTTGAAGAGAGATTGTATAAATGGTGGGAAGAAAAGAAGTTTTTCACACCAGAAGTTGATGAAAATAAAAAACCATATACAATAATAATGCCACCACCAAATATAACTGGACAATTACACTTAGGTCATGCTCTTGATAATACACTTCAAGATATATTAATAAGAACTAAAAGGATGCAAGGATATAGTACTTTATGGCTTCCTGGTCAAGATCATGCAAGTATAGCAACAGAAGTTAAAGTAGAAAATGCTTTACTTGAAAAAGGTTTAAAGAAAAAAGAAATGGGTAGAGAAGCATTTTTGGAAAAAGTTTGGGAGTGGTCAGAAGAATATAGAGAGAGAATAAGAACACAACTTAAAAAAATGGGTTGTTCTGCAGACTTTACTCGTGAAACATTCACAATGGATGAAGGGGTTAGTGAGGCAGTTAGAGAAGTTTTTGTAAAACTTTATAATGAAGGGCTTATATACCAAGGAAATAGAATAACAAACTGGTGCCCTAAATGTATGACAGCACTTTCAGATGCTGAAATAGAATATGAAGAGCAAGGTGGACATTTCTGGCATATCAATTACCCAGTAGTAGGTAGTGATGAAAAAATAGAAATAGCAACTACAAGACCAGAAACATTACTTGGAGATACAGCAGTAGCGGTTAATCCAAAAGATGAAAGATATGCTCACTTAGTAGGAAAAATGCTTAAATTACCACTAGTGGATAGAGAGATTCCAATAGTAGCAGATGATTATGTTGACGTTGAATTTGGTACAGGTGCAGTTAAAATAACACCAGCTCATGATCCAAATGACTATCAAGTAGGTAAAAGACATAACCTTCCTGAAATAGTTGTTTTAGAGGAAAATGGTAAAGTAAGTGAAGGTTACGGAAAATTCTCTGGTCTTGATAGATATGAAGCAAGAAAACTTATTGTTGAAGAATTAGAAAAAGAAGGATATCTTGTTAAGATTAAAGATCATAGTCACAATGTAGGAATACATGATAGATGTAAAACAGTTGTAGAACCAATGTTATCAAAGCAATGGTATGTAAAAATGGATGTTTTAGCAGAACCTGCAATTAAAGCTGTAAAAGAAAAAGAAACTAAGTTTATACCAGAAAGATTCGAAAAAATATACTTTAACTGGATGGAAAATATTCAAGATTGGTGCGTTTCAAGACAATTATGGTGGGGTCATAGAATTCCGGTTTGGTATTGTAAAGACTGTGGAGCGTTAACAGTATCTGTAGACGATGTTACAGCTTGTTCAAAATGTAACTCTTCAAATGTAGAACAAGATAAGGATGTACTTGATACTTGGTTCAGTTCTGCATTATGGCCGTTTTCAACATTAGGTTGGCCAGAAAAGTCAGAGGATTTAAGTTATTTCTATCCAACAAATACATTAGTAACTGGATATGACATAATATTCTTCTGGGTAGCTAGAATGATATTCTCAGGACTTTATAATATGGATCAAGTACCATTTGAAAATGTTCTTATGCATGGAATTGTTAGGGATGATCAAGGAATAAAAATGTCTAAGTCTTTAGGAAATGGAGTAGATCCATTAGAAGTAATAGAAAATTATGGTGCTGATGCATTAAGATTCTCATTAGTAACAGGAAATGCTCCTGGAAGTGATATAAGATTCTATGAGTCAAGAGTTGAAGCTGCAAGGAATTTTGCAAATAAAATATGGAACGCTTCAAGATTTGTTATGATGAACTTTGATGAAGATTTAATGAAAAAATACAAAGATTGTACTAATTACTCAATAGCAGATAAATGGATATTATCAAGAATGAACTCTATTATCAAAGAAGTTACTGATAATATAGAGAAATTTGAGCTTGGAGTTGCACTTCAAAAAGTATATGACTTTATGTGGACAGAATTCTGTGATTGGTATATTGAACTTGTAAAACCTGTATTATATAGTGATGATGATGAAGCTAAAGGTGTTACATTAAATGTATTAAATGATGTATTAGTAGCTGGATTAAAATTACTTCATCCTGTAATGCCATTTATAACAGAAGAAATATATACTCACTTAAAAGAGGATTCAGAATCAATAACAATTTCTAATTGGCCAGAATTTGCAGAAGAATTAAAAGATGAAAAAGCAGAAGAATATATGAATTATATTATAGATGCTATTAAAAATACAAGAAATGCTAGAAGTGAAATGAATGTTCCACCTTCAAGAAAAGCAAAAACTTATATTTATGCAACAGAAGTATCAGAGCCTTTTAAAGAGGGAGTTCCATACTTTGAAAAATTGGCTTCAGCAAGTGAAGTTATATTAATAAACTCTAAAGAAGATGCACCAGAAAATGTTGTAACAGTAGTATCTAAAGGTGCTGAAATATATATGCCACTATTAGAACTTGTAGATTTAGAAAAAGAACTTGAAAGATTAAACAAAGAAAAAGTTAAATTAAAATCAGAAATTGAAAGAGTAGAAAAAAAATTATCTAATGAGAGATTTGTATCAAAAGCACCAGCTGCTGTTGTAGAGGAAGAAAAGGCAAAAGGTGAAAAATATAAAGAAATGTATAATGCTGTACTTGAGAGTATAGAAAATTTAACTAAATAATATATATAAAATAACTTGAAAATAGTCCTTATGATTAATTGTAAGGGCTATTTTATTTTTTTAAAAATAAAATTTACATTAAATTTTTGTTATCAGTTGAGAAAAATAATTACAATAACTGTTAATTAAAAATATATAATATTTTTAAAATGGGGCTGTCGCACTAAATAATTAGTGCACAGCTTTATTTTTGCAAAAAAATAAATCTCAAACTCTATAAGCTTGAGA
>NZ_LFRG01000229.1:0-509 GCF_001573875.1 Clostridium sp. ATCC 25772 | reverse complement strand
ATTATGTAAAAGGAGATGCATAAAATGATATCCAAAAAAAGGGCTATAATATACTCTGTTATAATTGTAATCGCTACGGCATTAATAACATCTCAAGTAGTAGGTTTCAAGTATAAGGGGTATGATAAAATTGCTGGTTTAAAAAGAACGATAGATAAAGATTTTTATAAGGACCCTGATAATGAAAAATTGATGACAGGATCTATAAAAGGGATGTTTGAAAGCTTGGATGATCCATACTCACAATACTACACAAAAGAAGAGTTTGAAAAGTTACAAGAACAAACATCAGGTAGTTATGTAGGAATAGGGGTAGTTATAGGTCCAACATCTGATGATGAATTAATAACTGTTGTATCTCCTATAGAAGGATCTCCTGCTGAAAAAAGTGGAATAAAATCAGGAGATAAAATAATTAAAGTTAATGGAAAAGAAGTTACTTCTAAAGATATGGATAAGGCAATGAGTCTTATAAAAGGAAAAGCAGGAACAGATGTTAAGTTAACTAT
>NZ_LFRG01000228.1:0-511 GCF_001573875.1 Clostridium sp. ATCC 25772 | reverse complement strand
AATTTCGTCATTAATAAAGGAGACAGACTATTTATAAAAGGAGAAAATGGCGCAGGTAAATCTACATTAATAAAAATTCTTTTAGGCTTATATGACCCAGTAGAAGGGGAAATCTTTATTAATAATAAAAAATATTCTACAATAGATAAGCGAAGTATAAGAAAAAAAATAGGGGTTGTATCCCAAAGTATATTTTTATTTAAAGGAAGTGTTCTAGATAATATATTATATGGGAATACTGATAAAAAGGAAGATATAATTGATTTAATTAAAGAATATAACTTAGAAAAATACATAAACAGTTTTGATAATGGTTTAGAAACAGAAATCAGTCAAAATGGTATAGGAATATCAGGTGGTCAAACTCAGATTATTGCGTTTTTAAGAGCTATAATAACTTATAAAGATATTATTATATTAGATGAAGCTACATCAAACTTAGATTCAGAAATTAGGGAAGTAGTGATTGAAATACTCAGGGAGAAAAATATTGCTAGTATGATAATTATTA
>NZ_LFRG01000227.1:0-511 GCF_001573875.1 Clostridium sp. ATCC 25772 | reverse complement strand
ACTCAAGGTTATTGAAGATATTGGATTAACATCTTGGCTTAATAATTTGCCTGAAGGTTTAAATACTATTTTAGATAATGGGGGAAGTGGATTATCTTCGGGAGAAGCTCAACTTTTAGCCTTTGTAAGAGTTTTTCTTAAGAATCCTAAATTAGTTATTTTAGATGAAGCTACTTCAAAACTTGATCCTATAACTGAAGGGCTTATAGATAGAGCCTTGAACAAATTATTAGAGGAGAGAACTTGTATAATTATAGCTCATAGGCTTGGAACTGTAGGAAGAGCCGATAATATTTTAATTTTAGAAGAAGGAACGGTTTTAGAGTATGGTAATAGGAAAGAATTATGTAAAGATAGAAGTTCAAAATTTTATAACCTATTACAAAAGGGAATGGAGGAGGTGCTGGCATGATAAAAAAGAAGAAAGAGAAAACTCCAGTACTTAAATATATAGGTAGGATGATAATGTACAGACCATGGTATTATTTACTCAACTGTATTTTGTGGGTGT
>NZ_LFRG01000226.1:0-512 GCF_001573875.1 Clostridium sp. ATCC 25772 | reverse complement strand
TTAACACCGAAATCAAAACATTCTTGTAAAGTTTCATCACTTGGGAAGAATTTCTTCTTAAGTGTTTCAACAGGCATCTTGAATCCCATATTTTTAACAAGTAGTTCAGCCATAGTTATACCTTCACCACTCCATCCATAAGATCCGAATACTCCAGCAAATTTACCTTGGTTAGCCATAGGGTCTATTAATGAGAACGCATCCCACATAGGTTTAACCATAGTTCTGTTTATTGTTGGAGAACCAAATAATATTCCTTTAGACATTACCATAACATCATGAAGTTCTGCTAAATCCATATTTTCTATGTCATATAAAGTAGCGTCTTCACCTGTTGATTTTATACCTTCGTATATTTTTTCAGCCATTACTTTTGTATTAGTATAAGCTGATAAGTATAATACAGCTACTTGGTCTTGGTTAGTTGTATTAACAGTTTCAGTTGACCATTCTACATATCTTTTAACTTGAGCCATAGGGTCTTTACTTAATATAGGACCGTGAGAAGTTAA
>NZ_LFRG01000225.1:0-512 GCF_001573875.1 Clostridium sp. ATCC 25772 | reverse complement strand
AGATAATAAAATTGTTGGAATCATTGATTTAAGACATCATATTAATCACCCGGTACTAAGTTTATGGGGTGGTCATATAGGTTATTCTGTTCGTCCGAGCGAAAGGAAAAAAGGATATGCGACAGAGATGCTTAAACAAAATCTTGTAAATTGTAAATCATATGGACTTGATAAAGTTCTTATAACTTGTAATCATGACAATATAGGTAGTGAAAAAGTTATAATTGCTAATGGGGGAGTATTTGAGAAAAATGTAGAAGTAGATGGAAATATTATAAAACGTTATTGGATAAAACTATAAAATAGGAAAAATTTAAATGGAAAATCATATTATGACTTTAAATAATGATTGTTTTATATTAATAAAAAATGGAACTAAGACGATAGAGATGAGATTATATGATGAAAAGAGAAAGACAGTATTAAAGGGAGATTATATTACTTTTATTAATAATGATGATTGTAAAAATCAGTTAAAAGTTAAAGTTCTAGAATTATATAAATATAAGAAT
>NZ_LFRG01000224.1:0-514 GCF_001573875.1 Clostridium sp. ATCC 25772 | reverse complement strand
TGTAATATGTACTTAATATCTAAGCTCTCATTTTTTAAAAATCTACCTACCATAATGCTTCTATGACATCTTATAGGTTCTTGCATTGCTCCTAATAATACTATTCTATATCCCATATCTATTCCGTTTTTGATTCGTTTTACTCCGCTCAAAAATATATCCTCTTTTACAACCTTATCAAAATCTGCATACCCTTCATTGTTATATGATTGCTTACTTCCTCTTTTGGCTCCAAATTCTTCACCCATATAAATATATGTATATCCATCTTTTTTTAAGGTTTCTCTAAAATATTCTTTGTTGTACTGTACATTATATTTAGAATATGGTGTTTCTCTTATATCAACAATACAGTTAATATTATACTTTTTAATCATCTCAATAAATTTTCCATAAGGGTAGTTTGAATGTCCAATTGCAAAAATTTCCATAACTTCATCCTCCTTAGGTATAATCTAATAAAATACTATTTAAATATATCGTCAATTTTTATACTTACCAAATTTAACACCCC
>NZ_LFRG01000223.1:0-516 GCF_001573875.1 Clostridium sp. ATCC 25772 | reverse complement strand
TAATTATATAATATTTAGAGTAATTCAATTTATTTCCTTATGTAAAGTATATGAATATATTAACATTTAAATACATTTAGTTCTAGTGAAAAATTAAGCACACTAACACTTTTTATGGGGCTTCTTAAAATAAACTAATCTAAAAAAATGTTGAGGATGCCCATATATTATTAACGCTCAGCCGTTTCGGAATAGTGATTTACTAAAGTATTTATTCAAGGAAAAATCTACAACACAACAACTCGTATTCACTCAAACAAGTTGTGTTGCTTTACGATTTTAGCATTCATAAATCCTGAGTAATAAATGTTCTAGGAGGTTCTTCTAATAAATTAGAAGAACTAAGTTCGAATAACTAAATCAAAGATTTATATTCTTACTTATGCAAACGGTATTCGCTAACAATGATATTAAAGTGCATATTCAATATTTTATATAAGATTAGTAATATATTTTGCGAAAGCTCCTTAAGGATTACTACATGTAGAGGTGATTTAGATGGTAATTAACAAAATT
>NZ_LFRG01000222.1:0-517 GCF_001573875.1 Clostridium sp. ATCC 25772 | reverse complement strand
CATTATTATCTATAGATTTTGATCTTGAACTAATAACGTGATAATATGCTTCAAGTTTTTTATCTTCATTAATCCTAAACTTTATATTCCATACTTCTGTTATTTCTATTTCTTGACTATCTTTTTTCTCTTTAAACTTAATTTCTATATTAAATTGATTTTCTTCACTAAATTTATCACCTATTTTATCTTTATTAAAATCTTTATCATTTCTCTTTTCTATAACAAAATGATGAAGACTTTTCTCATCTAACTTTATATCGCTGAATTCTCCACTTCCTCCTTCAAGTATTTTTATACTATCTATCTCCTTTGGTTTATATTTATCTGGTATATAAATCTTTATTTCTTCTCTACCATCTTGGAAATGGACCTTTAAGTTAGATTTTAATAAGTCATTTTTTGATTCTTCTATTTTAACTAAGTTTGCCTGGTTTGCCATATCTGTAAATCCAGCTTCTTCAGAAGTTATTTGCCCATTATTATAATTAATTTGACTTGCAAATACATCTACATT
>NZ_LFRG01000221.1:0-523 GCF_001573875.1 Clostridium sp. ATCC 25772 | reverse complement strand
GCTCATGGATCTGGATTATTTACAAGAGGACAAACTCAAGTAATGTCTATAGCAACTTTAGGAGCTTTAGGTGATGTTCAAATACTTGATGGACTTGATGAAGAAGAAAGTAAAAGATATATGCATCATTACAACTTCCCAGCATACAGTGTTGGAGAAGCTAGACCTTCAAGAGGTCCAGGTAGAAGAGAGATAGGACATGGAGCATTAGCTGAAAGAGCATTACTTCCTGTGATACCTTCTAAAGAAGATTTCCCATATGCAATAAGAGTTGTTTCTGAAGTTTTAAGTTCAAATGGATCAACATCTCAAGGTAGTGTATGTGGATCAACATTATCTCTTTTAGATGCAGGTGTGCCATTAAAAGATATGGTAGCAGGTATAGCTATGGGACTTATAAAACATGACGATAAAGTTGCGGTACTTTCAGATATACAAGGTATGGAAGACCACTTAGGAGACATGGACTTTAAAGTTGCAGGTACTGAGCACGGTATAACTGCTATACAAATGGATATAAAAA
>NZ_LFRG01000220.1:0-527 GCF_001573875.1 Clostridium sp. ATCC 25772 | reverse complement strand
GTAGATAATGGATTAGATAGATGCGGGGCGCCTGTAGTTGTGGAAATAAACCCGAGTCCGGCAAACTTATTCGGGAAGGCGGAATACGAGTACTATAATGGTACTGTAAAAACAGATTTCACTAAGTTGTTACCAGGTGCAGTGCATAAAGCTAATGGAGGTTACTTAGTACTGTATGTGGATCAACTTCTGAGATACAATTTATCTTGGGATATACTTAAAAAAACAATACAACAAGGTGAAATAACTTTAGATACACAAACAGCTATAAAGCCAGAAAATATACCTGTTAATATAAAAGTAGTACTTATAGGAAATAACTATATGTATAATTTACTGTATAACTATGATCCTGAGTTTAATAAATATTTTAAAATATTTGTAGACTTTGACAATGAAATGAAAAAAAATGATTTCAATGAAACTAGATTGGCAAATTTCATAGCTTCGTATTGTAATAGTAACAATTTAAATCATTTTACTTATGAAGGTGTAGAGCAAGTTGTTAGGTATAGTACTAGGATAAC
>NZ_LFRG01000022.1:0-55308 GCF_001573875.1 Clostridium sp. ATCC 25772 | reverse complement strand
CCTCATAGTTTTTTTGATATTATTATATCTAAAATTTAAATCTTTTGCACTAATTAGTTTTCAGACACACCCTAATATGATTATAGAGTTCAAAGTTAAGTTTTAAAGTTATTCATTTATCAAATGAGAAAACTCAAATTAATATTTTATCAATAACTAACAGATTATTTTAGTTAAGAGTTAATAGTTAACAGTTATGGTTATTACTACTCACTTCGTTCCTAGTAATTCTCACCGTATCTTTTTATAAACTTGCAAAGCAAATTATATTGATAGATTTTTTTAAATCATTTTCAGAAAGTGGTTGCCACTTTCATCCTAAATTCTTAATTCATAATTCTTAACTAACTATATTTGTACTTATTTTCTCAACTGATAACAAAAATTTGATGTATAAATTTAAGTTATAGATTGCATACCTATATAGGGTTGAAAGTTGACTCTTTAAATTTATTCATTCCAAAACTTGGATACCCCTTTTAAACTATATAATAAAAAATTTCATCTAATAATTATATTAAGTTAGTTTGAAATTTAAAATTCTATTTTAAATCTAATGATTTTGCCCATTTTTTTGCTTTATTAATAGCTTCACATGTATCTTTTTTTAAAGGTTCTAAAAATTCTACATATCCTTTAAATTTGTTGTTTGGCAATTGTTTTTCTAAATCCTTATAACATCTTGATATACCACCACCACCATGACATACAAACACTGCTATATTTTTATTTTCTATTTCATTAGTTTCTATAAAAGTCTTTATTGGTGGTGCGAAAGTTCCTACCCAAATAGGCGTTCCAATAAGTATATTATCATATTTATCAAGGTCTACATCCAATGGTAGAATCTCTGGTTTTTCTTTAAACAAAACACTTTTGCCACCCCACAAGAATTTTTTAAATCCTGAAGTAGGATATTGTTTTTTAGATTTTAACTCTAGTAATTCACAATCAAGTTCATCACTAATAGCCTTAGCTATTGTTTTTGTATTATTTTCTAATGAAAAAAACACTACTAAACTTTTCATTAATACACACCTTCTCTTCCTAGTATATAATACTAAATTATAGGCTAATACTTGGAGTTTAAACACTATACTTTTCTATTTTATTTAAAATGTTTTAAAACCCATTTTGTAATAATTTCTACTAATTTGTCATAATGATTAATAAAACTATGATTTTCTCCATGGATAACTACAATATCACTATTTTTTAAGTAATTCATTGCATTTTTAGACCTTTTACACAATTGAACTTCTTCATCATCATTATCCCCATGAATTATAATAACTGGACAAGTTATATTTCTTTGCCTGAAACTATATTTTGAAATTCTACATTATTAAAAATATCTTTATTTAAATCATATTCAATATGATTAATTAATATTTTACCATTTTCAAAAATAACTAATTCATTAATTTTATCTTTGTCAATTTTAAAACTTATATGATATTTTTTTATATCTCCATCAACGCCTTTCCAAAAGCTTCTATTTACCTTCTGTTTGCACAAATAATCATAAAACTTAGTTACCTCTAATGTATTAGTTATTTTATAATCTTTCTTTTTAAATCCTTGTGAATATACTATTTTTACCTCGTTAAATTTAGAAATATATTTTTCAAGTTTAACATCATGATTATATTTATATACTATTGATAGAAAATATATAGTAAATAAAATTATACCATTAAATATTTTTTTATTTCTATTCATTATTATAATCTCCTTTAAAACAGTTCCATTACTTATATTCTATAGCATTATTTGAAAACCTTTTATCTAAATGTATAAACAAAAATCTTTATAATAATGCATATTCTGGCATATATTTCTATATAGGTATATACTATAGATATACCTATTACTAATTTTTAAAATAAAGTTTAGTATGGTAAATGATAAAAGGTAGGTCTTTATTGTGGTTAATAATACAAATAATATTACTCTTGCAAAAATTAATAATACTTTTGCAAATGAACTTGTTAAAATATTAAATACAGATAATAAATTACAGGATTCTTTAGGTGCAAAAAAAAGCAATATATCTCATAATGAATTTATTATCTATAACAATCACTGGTCCAAAGTTAATAATGCAGAGATATTCGCTATTTTATATAAAGAAATTGCCATTGGAACAATCTCTTTAAGTCATCAAAATATAAAACTTAAAAAAGCTGAAATTGGTTATTGGATTAGCAGTAAATATTGGAAGAAAGGATATACAAGTGAAGCTTTCTCTCAAATTTTGAATTATGCAAAATCAAAAGGAATAAAACACTTATCTTCTAAAATAAAAAAAGATAATATACCATCTAGAAAAATTTGGATAAATAAAGGTTCGAAAATAGAATTAATAGATGATTACTTTTTTGTTTCCATGATGCTCTAATTTATACGTACTTTCATTTAATACTTATTTTTATCCTTTTTATTTAACATTAAATTATTACATATAAAATATATTTAACATATGTTATAGGGAAACAATCTCCAATTTAAATTTATTCAATAACTTTAAATTATTTATATACGAGATACAGTGTTGAATTCCAAGTGATTCAGAGCATGTCTCACTATTTTAGTTATCCAAGTTTTGGAATGGACAATTTTTAAAGTCAACTTGGAATCCTATATAAAGTTCATTCATCAAATCTTTGTTATCAGTTGATAAAAATAAGTAGCACTATAGTTAACTAAAATAAGCTGTTAACTATCTATAAAATATTATACAAATTTAAAAGCTATATAAAAACAGTATCCTTGTTTTTATATAGCTTTTATTTTTATTTATTCTTTTAAAATATACTTTTAGCTCTATCTAATATTCCGTTTAAATAGGCTATTAAAACCCCATAATTAGTTATCGGTATATTTTTTTCCTTACATAATCTAACTCTATTTAACACTGTTTTTCTATTAATCATACATGCACCACAATGTATAATTAAATCATATTTTTCTATATCCTCTGGAAAATCATGACCTACTCTATACTCATAAGTTAAGTTAAACCCAACATGTTTATTAAGAAGTTTAGGAATTTTTACTCTTCCTATATCCTCATGAGAAACATTGTGTGAACAACTTTCACAAATAAGTATTTTAGAATTCTCATTTAAATCTTCAACTTTATTTGCCCCATATAAAAACTCTTTTAAATCACCCTTTTGTCTTGCAAAAAGCATTGAAAAGCTAGTTAAATTAATATTCTTTGGAACAATTTTATCAACTTTTTTAAAAGCTTGAGAATCAGTAATCACTAAGTCAACATCCTTAACATCTTCAAGAGCCGATTCAAGCTCTGTATCTCTTACAACATAACTTTTTATGCCATTATCTAAACAATCTCTTATACACTGAACTTGAGGTAATATAAGTCTTCCTTTTGGTGCTTCACTATCAATTGGTACTACAAGAATAACCTTACTATTATAAGGAAGTAAATCCCCAATTATAGGCAAATCTTCTTCAGTTTCTCCTACTTTTTTTATTAAAACATCAATTAAATTATTGTAGCCTTCTTTAGTTTCACTTGATATAAATACAGCTTCTTTAAACTTATCTTTTAATAAAAATAAATTTTCTTCACTTATAATATCTATTTTATTAAACACTAATATGTGTGGTATATTAAATCTTTTAAACTCACTTTTCATTTTGTCATAATAGGTTAGATCTATATCATTTATATCCATAACATATATAGCGATATCTGTTCTTTTTAATATTTCTAAAGTTTTATTTACTCTTAATTTTCCAAGTTCACTTATATCATCAATACCTGCAGTATCAATAAAAACTACAGGTCCTACAGGAATTAACTCCATAGGTTTTAATACAGGGTCTGTGGTTGTTCCTTTTGTTTCTGATACTAAAGCAACCTTTGAGTTGAAAAATCTATTCATTAATGAGGATTTACCTGCATTAGCTTTTCCATATATAGCTATATGTTTTCTATTACTATTTGGTGTAGTATTCATATAAACCTCTCTTTAGATATAAAGATCTCTTTTTCCTTCTTTTAATTTTTTAATATTTTCTTTGACAAGTTCTCTTATATCTTCTCTTTTTATATATTTTAAGTTATCTATTATAGTTTTTTCTGCTTTTTCAATAAACTTATCATCACCATAATCTAATGCATATTCCATTAATGTAGTCATGGCATTAGGCTCACATACATTTTGAATTTGTCCTGATTTGGCAAGAGTCATAAACCTTTCCCCAGTTCTTCCCTTTCTATAACAAGCAGTACAATAGCTTGGAATATAACCGTCATCTAATAATTCATTTAAAACTTCTATAGGACTTCTATTATCTGAAACAGTAAACTGATCTACATTGTTACCTTCCTCTTGCTCTTTGTATCCACCAACACCAGTTATAGAGCCTGCACTAACTTGTGATACCCCATATTTTAAAAGTTCTTTTCTCATACTAGCACTTTCTCTAGTAGAAAGAATTATTCCTGTAAAAGGTACAGCTATTCTTATTATAGTAACTATTTTTTTGAAGGTTTCATCATCTACTAAATTAGGAAAGTTTTCTAAAGTCATACCTTCAGCTTTTTTAAGTCTTGGAACAGAAATTGTATGGAACCCTACATTGAATTTTTCTTCCAAATGTTCATTATGAATCATAAGTGATAATACTTCAAATTTATAATCAGCAAGTCCAAATAATACCCCAGCACCAACATCTTCTATTCCTGATTCCATAGCTCTATCAAAAGCTGTTAAGTGATACATATAATCAGATTTTAATGAGTTTGGATGCATTGCCTCATAACTTGGCTTATGATAAGTTTCTTGGAATAATATATATGTTCCTATATTGGCATCTTTTAATTTTTTATAATTTTCTACAGTAGTTGCTGCTATATTTACATTAACTCTTCTTATCTCTCCATTACTATTTTGAGTTTTATATATTGTATCTAAACATTCAAGCACATACTCAATTGGTGCATTCACTGGATCTTCTCCAAGTTCTAATGCCAATCTTTTATGACCCATTTTTTCTAAAATTCTAACTTCCTCAGCAACTTCTGCTTGAGTTAACTTTCTTCTATTAAATTTATTACATCTTTTATATCCACAATAAACACAGTTGTTTACGCAATAATCACTAACATAAAGAGGTGCAAAAAGAACTACTCTTTTTCCATAAATAGATTGTTTTATATCTCCTGCAATTTTATACATTTCCATTAATTGATTTTCATCTTCAATTTGAAGTAATATTGCTATATCTTCATGACTTAATCCTTTACGTTCTTTAGCTTTATCTAAAACCCTTTGTATATCTTCCTTTGATGCACTTTTAGCCTTTTCTAAAATACTTTCTATATAATCATGTTTTATAAACATAAAAATCCTCCATTATCAATAAACTTATTATTTTTAACTTTATTTCTTGTTATTAAAATTATAATTAGCAATTTAGTACAGTTATATTATAATACCTTACTATCGCCTCTTGATATTTCCACTTTAAATCCAATAGAATTTATTCTATCCTCTATCTCTTTTTTACATTCTGCAGCTTCATCACCACTTGATACTTTACCATTATAAAGTGCATATTTTTCTCGCACCTTATTAGGTGATAAATTTGGCATAACTACATTAGCTCCTGCTTTTATACCTTTTTCTCTACCATTTGAATCTATTGTTCCTAACGCTGTAGTTGCTGGTAATAAGACTTTTGGAACTAACAGCCTTGTCAATGCTAACATTATTATTGTTTTTTTAGTGGTTCCACTTTTTTCATCTTTAAATATGGTGTCTTTATGAGGAATAAATGGCCCTATTCCACACATATGTGGTGTAAGTTTTTTTATAAATAATAAATCTTTAACTAAATCTTCATTAGTTTGACCTGGTATTCCTACCATAAATCCAGCACCAATTTGGTATCCAAGTTCTTTTAAATTCAACAAACATTGTACTCTATTTTCAAAACTACTATTAGGATGAAGACTTTCATAAAGATTTTTATTAGCAGTTTCATGTCTTAACAAATATCTATCTACACCTGCTTTTTTTATATCTTTATATGATTTATAACTTCTTTCTCCAATAGATAAAGTTACAGCACAATCTGGACACTTCTTTTTTATACTCTGAACAATATCTATTATTTTCTCATCAGTAAAATATGAATCTTCTCCACCTTGTAATACAAATGTTTTATATCCTAATTTATCTCCTTTTTCTACACACTCTAAAATCTCATCTTTAGTTAACCTATATCTCTGAGCATTTTTATTACATGCCCTTATTCCACAATATATACAGTTTCTACTACAGTAATTAGTAAATTCTATAAGTCCTCTTATGTACACACTGTTATTATAATTGTGTATAGCTGTTTTATGAGCTAGTTCTGTAAGATAGTTAATCCCTTCTTCATCTAAATTGTTTAGTAAATATAAAAGTTCCTCTTCATTTAAATTATTAGTACTATATAGTTTGTCTAAAAGTTTTTTTATAGCCATGTTTCCTCCATAAAATTTAATTAGGCATGTGAAAAGAAATAATAGACCAAAGATTTGAAGCATATTTGATTATGCATTATATCTCAACTTTAGAAATTGACGTCTTAACGGTAACTCCTTCTATATTTCCAAGCTTACCAGTAAGACTATTTATCTCATTCAACTCACCTGTAACAACTATAGATATAACTGAAATTCCCTCTTCAAAAGGTATACCCATCCTACCTTTTATACTTCCTCTAAATTTTGTGATAACTTCATTAAACTCATTTTGACAACTAATTGGCTCTTCAAGTATTGCACTTATAACAGCTATTTTTTTCATATATAATTCCTCCATAAATTTAAGACATAATCAAATAAATAATAAGTCAGCATTCTTACTTATTTATTACGAATACTTCATGGATAAAATCCAGATATAGCCACACTATAATCTAGTTCCATCTTCTTATCTTGTAACAAATATGTTTCGAATTTTTTATTTATATTTTTTTAATATGCCTAATATATTTAAAACAAAACTCAAAAAGACTAGTCTTCTAAAAGAAAACTAGTCATATAAATATACACCTTATATACACCCCATATAATATTATTTTAAATCTATTATATTATAATGGAGCTACAAATAAATTGCTCAATTTTTATATAGTTTCAAATTAAAAACTATATATTTTTAAGCAATATGTATTCTTATAAAACCATTAACAAATGATTTTATACATTCTATATTTATATCATTACTTCTCTTTCAGATTAGATTTTCTCTTTTCTGTCAGACATCATTTTATAAAGTATAAAAAATTGAAACTCTACTTATTATATTAGAATTTTATAATACAGTTAAATACATTTAAACAAAAAAATAAAGAATTCTCTCTATTTAAATGAATAATAAATACAACTATATAATACTGCTATTTAGAAAGATTTGTCAATACAAATTAGGTCATAATCAACTCTTTTGCTTATTCTTTCTTTTTATATGCCTTATTCCACTTGTTTTAAAAGTCTACGAACTACATCATTTACTTTCACCTCTGGAAGTTCATAGTCTGCTATAACTAATACTAATTTAATATCATTACTTGATGGGTCCCATTTATAAGCTTTTATATCTAAAACTGAATCCTCACCTACTAATTCTTCTAAATCTAAAGCCAAATCTTCAGCTACTGTAAGATACTCATCAAATAATTCATCTTCACTTAATTCTTTTGGATTAAAACCTGCTTCTATTATCATCTCATTTAATATATCTATGCTAACACTTAAATTATATGCTAATATATCTTCTCTTTTTGCCCCCTTACACATGTCTTTTACAACCTTAAAATCTGTTTCACTTTCAATTTTATTTTTAAATTCTTTGCTATCTACAGCTTCATTTCCTAAAACTACGTACATATATTTCCTCCTAAAATTATATTTTAAATTTGTTTTTATCTTTTATATAAGACCTCAATTTTTAATTCATTATCTAACCTAAAATATTTATTATTTTTATTGATAATAAAGGACTTACATAATTTTAAATACAAACTTTAAATCCTGGATTCTTATTTTAAGCTAAAATAAAAATCTCTATGTATAAATTAATATTTGCACTTATATTCCTATACATCTTTATACTTTACAAATTATTGTATTAAAAGTCAATTATAAATAAAAACTTTAAATTTTACTATTATATTTATTTCACAAAATAAATTATATTTTTATAAATATATAGGAAAACACGCTCCAATTTAAATTTATTCAATAGCTTTAAAATATTTTCATACAAGATATAGTGTTGAATTCTAAATGATTTTAAGTATAGTATGTCTCACTATTTTGAGTATCTAAGTTTTGGAATATATAATTTTAAAAATAATCTTGGCATCCTATATATTATGCTGTAAATTTTTGAATTTAAGTGATAAAATTTTTATAACTTATTATGAAAGGGAGTGTTATTATGTGTACTAAAAATTATGAAAAAGCTATATTTGCTGGTGGATGTTTTTGGTGTATGGTATCACCTTTTGATATTTTAGATGGAATCATAAAAGTTACCTCTGGATATATCGGAGGCACCTTAGATAATCCAACTTATAAAGATGTAAAAAGTCAAAGTTCTGGTCATTATGAAGCTATAGAAGTTATCTTCGACCCTAAAGTAATATCTTATAAAGATCTTGTAGATGTATTTTGGCGTCAAATTGACCCAACAGATGATGAAGGACAATTTCAAGATAGGGGAAATTCATATAGAGCTGCAATATTTTATTTAACTGAAGGTCAAAAACTTATAGCTGAAGAGTCAAAAGAAAACCTTAACAATTCCAAGCGATTTGAAAAACCAGTAATAACAAGAATCTTGCCTGCTACTACGTTTTATAATGCTGAGGAATATCATCAAAATTTTTATAAAAAGAACTCTAAAGAATATAAAAAAGATCGTGAAAGATCTGGTCGTGATGAATTTATAAATAAGTATTGGGGTGACGAATATTACAATATATATGAAACCTTACCACTTAAAGATGAATAATATATAAGCTTTAACCCCCATTATAGCTTATCATTTAGTTATAATGAGGGTTTAATTATTCTATACTTTTTATACTTTCAACTATGGTTCCATTGTAAATATTTTTTAATGACATTAACGCTGCTAACAAACATATAACAATACAACTAAAGAAAACCAATATTATTGTAAATAACGGAAATTTCCATATTAAAGTAGTGTTTATAATATCTTTGCTTATAAAATGAATTATTATAGTTGTAAAAGTTCCAATTATGCATCCAGATATTGAAGATATCACTCCGTAAAATAAGCCTTCATAAATTATCATTTTCTTAACTTTTTTATTATCCAATCCTATAGAACGTAACATACTTATATCTTTTTTTCTTAAAACAACGCTCATCTTCATTACATTAACAATATTTATTACTGTAATTATCGATATAACAACCAAAAAACCATACAATATAGCTGTTTTATTTCTATTTTTAACTTTTTCTTTTTCTAATTCTTCTTTATAATCTTTTAAAACTATTTCCTTTGAATTTCTTAATTGATTTGTTAACTTTTCTTTCACAGTTTCATAAGAGCCTTTATTGCTTAAATTAACTCTAACTTCACTATATTTTTGCTCATTTAAATATGTGCTCATAGCTTCATTACTTATAAATGGAGCAACCCTATCTAAACTTACATCAACCTTACTCCCATCAATTATTCCTACAACTTTAAACTGTACTGTATCACTTCCTAAAAAATCTCCATCTTCATTAAATTTATCGATTTTAAATTTAACAAAATTATCAGCCTGAATATTAGTATACCCATTTTGCAAAACTATGGCATAAGGTTTATCTTTAATTCCTTTAATATCTTCAGTTTTGAAAATTGTATATTCTTCTAATACCTTTAATTCTTTTTCATCACATCCATATACATTAATAGGAAAATTATATATACCCTTTTGTAAATTTTCTCTAGAATTACTATCACCCTTTACTACAGACTCTAAAAATTTATATCCTTTTGATGTTATTGTATCCGGTGGAATTTCCATGCCACTACTTTTAATTTTACTTTTTTTATCTATATATAAATTCCCCATGTTTTCTATATCTTTTATAGTTTTTTCTGTTATACCATCTTTTCCATTAGTACTATAGGAATTTAAAATAAAATCACTATTAAAAGATTTTTTAAAATCGTTTATAGGATTTATTGTTCCTATTAAATAATTTACTGTAAATAACAAAACTATTATTATATTAAAAGAAATAACAGTTGTTATAAACCTTCTTTTATTTCTAACTAAATTTAAATATGCCATATTACCTTCAAAATTTAGTTTTCTTCTTATGCTTTTTTTAGGATTTAAACCTTCTTTTAACATATGACCTTTTAACTCTAAATTGTTATTAGATACTATTGCTTCTATTGGAGATATTTTTGATGCTTTTTTTGCTGGAAAATAACATCCAATTATTATAGCTAAAATTCCTATTAAAAAGGATTGAATAATACCATTTAAAGGTGCATTAAATAAGTTTAATAAATTATTGCTACTATTCCTTAATCCTATTACTACTATATTTATAAAGAAAGTTCCTATTAATATTCCTATAGGTATAAATACTATCCCCACCATAATACCTTCTAAAACAACTATAATTTTTATCTTATTTGATGATGCACCTAATGCTCTATATATTCCAAATTCCTTTATCCGCTCTGTAACCATTATATTAAATATGTTATAAATTACTATTCCTGCAACTATGGCTATAACTATAAATAAAATTTGAAAAGTAACTGTAACAAGCCTAATTGTACCACCTAAAAAATATTTACCCATATTATTTCTTACATTAATATTTCTATATTCATCTATCATTCCTATAGCAATAAATAAATCATCTAATGAATATCGATTAGAGTTTGTAGCATATGCTAGTGTTTGTACATTAATTTCACCTAAAATTTTTCTAGCAAATTCATTAGTAATACATGCCACTCCTTTATTTTTAGCTATTAACTCATCTCTTGTAAAACTTACTTTTCCAACTAATATAAACTCCCTTTCATCTTTAAATATATTCATTCCATTTTTAGACATATACGTTGAAGAATACTCTAATTTAATTTTATCTCCTATTTTATAACTTATAGGAAATTGTTCTAATACCCAATCTTGTATTGCTATCTCACTATCATTCTTAGGATATCTTCCTTCTATTAAATTAAAATTTAATAATTCCTCTAAATTATCATCATATCCACTTATTTGTAACTCAGTTTTAGAGTTAGGCATTTTATAAACTCCAACATCATTTACTAATGTAACCTTGCCAAAAAGAGGATCATTTTTAAATTTGCTTATATCTTTATAATCATTAGATGCTCCTTGAATATCATATACTCCACCTGAAAAATTTATCACTTCATTATTTAATTCTTTTATAGTTAAATCTTTTATAATACTTAAAGCCATAACCAATGAAACAGCTAATATTATAGAAACTCCTATAATAAAATTTCGTTTTTTATTTTTCAATATGTTTTTAGGAATTATGGAAAAAAAACTATTCATTTACTAACTCATCTCCTTTTAACACATAGTGAAATTAAAGTTATACTTAATTTTTATAACTTTTGTATAACTTTAACATCAAATTATATTTATAGGGAAACAAGCTCCAACTTAAATTTATTCAATAACCTTAAAATATTTTCATACAAGATGCAGTGTTAAATTCTAAGTGATTCTGAGCATGTCTCACTATTTTAGGTATCCAAGTTTTGTAATGGATAATTTTAAAAGTCAACTTGGAACCCTATAGTTAAAAGTTAAAATAAACAGATAAGACTTTTAAATTATTTTCAAAAGCCTTATCTGTAAAAAACAAATTAATTACTCTATACTTCTTAATGAATCTATAATACTATCTTTAAACACTTTTCTTAATGGTAATAATGCTGATATTGCACATACTGTTATAGATATAATTAAGGAAAGTACTATTGAGACTATTGGAATATGAAATGCTATAATTTGATTTTCACTTTTCTTTACTATATCAAATAATATATACACTAGTATTGTACCTAAAATTGACCCTGAGAGTCCTGAAACTATGCCATAAAACAATCCTTCTTTTAATATCATTTCTTTTACTCCTTTGTTGCCTATTCCTATAGCTCTTAGCATACCTATATCTTTTTTTCGTAAAATAACACTCATATTCATAACATTTATAATGTTTATTATTACAACTATAAAAACAATAGCTATAAAGCTATATAATATCGTCAACTGGTCTTTGCTATCTTTTTTCAGTTTTTCTAGCTCACTTTTATAATCTAGAAGAGTTATTTCCTTTGAATTTTTTATTTCTTTATTGATTAATGTTTTTACATTACCATACTGGTTTTCATCACTCAAGCTTACTTTTAACTCTCTATAGTTTTTTATATTTAAATACCTTTCCATAGCCTCATTAGACATTATAGCTGTTATACTTCTTTGACCTAAATTTACTTTACTTTTATCTAAAACTGCTATAACTTTAAATTCCACAGTATCCTCATCTTTAAACTCTCCATTCTCATCATATAAAGGAATTTTAAACTTTACAAAATCATCTTCACTTACTTTACTATATTTGTCTTGTATTAAAATTACATATGGATTTTCTCTCATTTTTTCATAATCAATCTCTCCAAGTCTAACAAACTCCTTAAGCTTTTCTATTTCATCTTTTTCATATCCATATGAATCAGAATAAAATCTATAAATTCCTTTATTTAAATTATCTAATAATAACTTATTACCTCCACAGGAAGCCTTTAAGTATTCACATCCTGCACTAGTTACATTATCCTTAGGTACTTCTAATCCATTACTTATATATTTCTCTTTACCTTTTATATTAACAGAAGGCATTTTAGCTATATTTTCAATGTTCTCTTTGCTTATTCCTTGATTACCTTCTATTGAAGAAGATTGAATTATGAAATCTCCACCAAATTTATTTTTAAAATCTTTAATAGGGTCCATTGTTCCTATTAAGAAATTCACTCCAAAAAACATTATTATTGTTATATTAAAAGATATAACTGTTGTTATAAAACGTTTTTTATTTCTAATTAAATTTAAATAGGCCATATTAGATATGAATGAGAAATTCTTTCTAAATTTTTCTTCTGGTTCCAATCCTGGTTTTAACATATGACCTTTTAACTCTAAATTATTATTTGAAAAAATAGCTTCCATAGGTGTTATTTTTGAAGCTCTTTTAGCTGGGAAATATGAACCACCTATTATAGAGAAAAATCCTACTATACAAGACCATTTTAATCCATCTTTAGGTATATAAAAATTTGATATATTTGCATTATTTATAAGTAATGTTATAAAAGCTCCTCCAATTAATATTCCTATAGGTATAAATATTACCCCTAAAGCAATACCTTCTAAAATAACTAAAATTTTAATTTTTTCTGGTGATATACCTAATGCCCTAAATATACCAAAATCTTTGGTTCGTTCTGTAACCATTATATTAAAGATATTATAAATAACAATTGCCGCTACTACTCCTACAACCCAAAATATCATTTTAAATGTTCCATTTAAAACTTTTATTCCATCTAACATAAATTCTTTAATATCATTTGGCCTTATAAACATTTGCTCATAATCCTTAGTAAGTTTTAATATAATATCAACATCTTTTAAAGAATATTTATCTTTTTTTATTCCATATGCACTATATTCTACTGGAATATCTTTAACTATTTTTTTAGCATAATCATTAGTTATATATGCCTTACCTTCATTTTTAAGTAAATAATCTTCTCTTGTATACTTTATAACACCCACTAAGGTAAACTCATTTTCACCAGTTAATTTTTTGTTATTTTCATAACTTAAACTTATCTTATCACCTAATTTATAGTTTGGAACTATTTCATCTAAAATCCAAGATTCAATTGCTATTTCATTTTCTTTTTCTGGGTATTTACCTTTTAAAAGTTTAAAGTTTAAAATATATTTTGCATTTTCATCATAACCATCTATTGATATTTCTGTTTTAGAATTTTTAACTTTATGAATACCAACATTAGTAACTATTGTTGCTTTTTTAAAAATTTCATCTTCTTTGAATTTACTCATACCTTTATATCCATTTTGATATGCCATAACATCATAAATTCCACCGGAAGCATCTATATATCCCTGTTCTGCATTTTTAATTATAGAGCTTTCAATTATGCTCAAAGATGTAATAAGAGCTGCTGCTAGCATAATTGATACTCCTATTAGAAAATTTCTTTTTTTATTTTTCAATATATTACGTGGAATAAGTCCCCAAAAACTTTTCATTAATGAGTCCTCCTATCTCCACTTATCTCGCCATCAGATATAGTTATTATTCTATCTGCTCTTTCTGCTATTTTAGGATCGTGGGTTATCATAACTAAAGTTTGATTATATTTCTTAATTGACATTGTAAGTAGGTCCATTACTTCTTTACTATTTTTACTATCTAAGTTTCCAGTAGGTTCATCTGCAAATATTATTGAAGGTTTTGTAATTAATGCTCGTGCTATTGATGCTCTTTGTTGTTGCCCTCCTGATACTTCTCCAGGAAGGTGTCTTTTTCTATCAGTAAGTCCTAAAGTTTCTATTATTTCCTTAAAATAATCTTCATCAACTTTTCTTCCATCCATTAAAATTGGTAATTTAATATTTTCTTCTATAGAAAGTATAGGAATAAGATTAAAAAACTGAAATATGAATCCTATATTAGTTCTTCTAAACTTAGAAAGCTCTTTTTCACTCATAGAATATATTTCTTTTCCATTAATATACACCTTACCACTTGATGGTTTATCAAGTCCTGCTAAAAGATGTAGTAGTGTACTTTTTCCTGAACCACTTGGACCTATAATGGCAGTAAATTCACCTTCATTTATACTAAGATCCGTAGGTTTTAAAGCTTTAACTTCCGTTTCTTTAAATCCATAACTTTTAGTTAAATATTCAGTTCTTAAAAGTTCCAAAAACTCATCCCCTTTTAAAATATATATAATATTTTTAATAAATCTATTCTATATCTCTTATAGATTGTATAATGCTATCTTTAAACAAAGTTCTTAATGGTAATAATGATGCTAATAAACATATTATCAATGATACAACTATTGCAACCATGATAGATATAATTGGTATATTCCATGATACTGTTGCATTTATATGTTTTTTTATTATACTATACATAAAAAATGAAACTATAGTTCCTAATATAGAACCTGATACCCCTGAAAAAATACCATAAAAAAATCCTTCTTTTAATATCATTTCTTTTACACCTTTATTACTTATTCCTATAGCTCTTAGCATACTTATATCTTTTTTTCTTAAAATCACGCTCATATTCATTACATTTACAATGTTTATTACTACAACTATACAAACAGTTATTATAAAACTATATAGTATAAATACTCTAGCCTTGCTATCTTTTTTTATCTTTTCTAATTCAGATTTATAATCTAACAATGATAGTTCCTTTTTATTTTTTATTTTTTCATTTAATTGTGATTTTATATCTTCATATTTATCTTTATAATCTATATTTATTTTTATATTATTATAATTTGATAAATTCAAATATTTCGTCATTGCTTTATTAGATATTATAGGCATTATTGAACGTTCACCTATTTTTACCTTATTTTCATCTAACAATGCTACAACTACAAAATCAATAATTTTATTTCCCTTAATGTTACCGTCATTATCGTATGTTGGAGCCATGATTTCTACAAGGTCTCCTACTTTAACTTTACTATATTGATTTTGGATTAATATTGCATATGGTTTTTCTTGCATATCATCTAAATTAATTTCTCCATCTATAACAAACTCCTTGAACCTTTCTATTTCATTTTTATCATATCCATGGATATCACTAATAAATTTATATATTCCATTATTTAAATTATCAAGTTCAGATTTATTTGATTTAGATTCAGCTTTTAAATAATTATATCCTGATTTAGTTAAAGCTCTTTTAGGAATCTGTACATTACAACTTAATACCTTGTCTTTTGAAACTACATTTACTGATGATAAATTTGATATATCATCTATAAAAGTTTCACTTATTCTTTTATCTGTAGACGTTGTTATAATAAAATCTGACGAAAAATCTTTTTTGAAAGATTTGACAGGATTTATAGTAGTTATTATATAATTGACTGCAAAGAACATTATTATTGTTATATTAAAAGATATGACTGTTGTTATAAAACGTTTTTTATTTCTAATTAAATTTAAATAGGCCATATTAGATATAAATGAAAAATTTTTTCTAAATTTTTCTTCTGGTTCCAATCCTGGTTTTAACATATGACCTTTCAACTCTAAATTATTATTTGAAAAAATAGCTTCCATAGGTGTTATTTTTGAAGCTTTTTTAGCAGGGAAATACGAACCACCTATTATAGATAAGAATCCCACTATGCAAGACCATTTTAATCCATCTCTAGGTATATAAAAATTAGATAAATTAACATTATTTATAAGTAATGTAATAAAAGCTCCTCCAATTAATATACCTATAGGTATAAATATCACCCCTAAAGCAATACCTTCTAAAATAACTAAAACCTTAATTTTTCCTGGTGATGTACCTAAAGCCCTAAATATACCAAAATCTTTAGTTCTTTCTGTAACCATTATGTTAAAGATATTATAAATAACAATTGCTGCTACTACTCCCACAATCCAAAATATCATTTTAAATGTTCCATTTAAAACCTTTATTCCATCTAAGGCAAATTCTTTAAAATAATTATGGTATATAGACATTTGTTCATAATCCTTAGTAACGCCTAATATAATATCAATATCTTCTAAAGAATATTTATCTTTTTTTATTCCATATGCACTATATTTTACGGGAAAATACTTAACTATTTTTTTAGCATAATCATCAGTTATATATGCCTTACCTCTATTTTTTAATGAATCTTCTTCTCTTGTGTACTTTATAACACCTACTAAGGTAAACTCATTTTCACCGGTTAATTTCTTGTTTTGTGAACTATTATTTTCATAACTTAAATTTATCTTGTCACCTAATTTATAGTTTGGAAGAATTTCATCTAAAATCCAAGATTCAATTGCTATTTCATTTTCTTTTTCTGGATATTTACCTTTTAAAAGTTTAAAGTTTAAAATATACTTTGCATTTTCATCATAACCATCTATTGATATTTCTGTTTTGGAATGTTTAACTTTATGAATACCAACATTAGTAACCATCGTTGCTTTTTTAAAAATTTCATCTTCTTTGAATTTACTTATATCTTTACATCCATTTTCATATGCCAGAACATCATAAATTCCGCCAGAAGCATCTATATATCCCTGTTTTGCATTTTTAATTATAGAGCTTTCAATTATGCTTAAAGAGGTAATAAGGGCTGCTGCTAGCATAATTGATACTCCTATTAAAAAATTTCTTTTCTTATTTTTTAATATATTACGTGGAATAAGCCCCCAAAAACTTTTCATTAATGAGTCCTCCTATCTCCACTTATCTCGCCATCAGATATAGTTATTATTCTATCTGCTCTTTCTGCTATTTTAGGATCATGTGTTATCATAACTAAAGTTTGATTATATTTTTTAATTGACATTGTAAGTAGGTCCATTACTTCTTCACTATTTTTACTATCTAAATTTCCAGTAGGTTCATCGGCAAATATTATTGAAGGTTTTGTAATTAACGCTCGTGCTATTGATGCTCTTTGCTGTTGTCCTCCTGATACTTCTCCAGGAAGGTGTCTTTTTCTATCGGTAAGTCCTAAAGTTTCTATTATTTCATTAAAATAATCTTCATCAACTTTTCTTCCATCCATTAAAATTGGTAATTTAATATTTTCTTCTATAGAAAGTATAGGAATAAGATTAAAAAACTGAAATATAAATCCTATATTAGTTCTTCTAAACTTAGAAAGCTCCTTTTCACTCATAGAATATATTTCTTTTCCATTAATATACACTTTACCACTTGATGGTTTATCAAGACCTGCTAAAAGATGTAGTAGTGTACTTTTTCCTGAACCACTTGGACCGATAATGGCAGTAAATTCACCTTCATTTATACTAAAATCTGTAGGTTTTAAAGCTTTAACTTCCGTTTCTTTAAATCCATAACTTTTAGTTAAATATTCAGTTCTTAAAAGTTCCAAAACTTTTCCTCCTTTCATCTCGCTTTAGAATATATAATATATATTATAGTTCATTTGGTAAATATATACTATATTAATATATATAATTTTCATAATATTCTGTTTTTATTTTAGCATTTTGTAAAAATTTAAATGTAATAAATAACTCTTAACCTATAATTTTATATAGAAAAAGCCTGTGTTTAAAAATTTAAATTTTATTTTAAACACAGGCTTTTCATTATTATTTTTAATTTTTCTAAGTTAAACAATTCATTTAACTAAATAAACTGTTTTAACCACTCTTTAGTGTCTTCGTCTGCAAATGTTGCTTCCACTGTTTTTAAATATATATTCTTATAATCATCATTATTTATTTTAAATTTCTCAAAGGCAATATTACATTCATTTGTCATATCTATATTAGAAACTGTTCTATTGTCTGTATTTATTGTAACGTTGATTCCATCTTTGTAAAAATCATAAAACGGATGGCTATCAAAAGATTTTACAGCCTTAGTTTGAACGTTACTTGTTGGGCATGTTTCAAGAGTTATCCCTTTTTCTTTTACTATTTTATAAGCTTCATCACAGTTAGTTATAAATATTCCATGACCTATTCTTTCTGCACCTAAAAGTTTTACTGCATCTAAAACATTTATACCAAATCCTGTTTCACCAGCGTGAATAGTTACTCTATATCCATATTCTCTAGCAAGTCTTATGGCTTTTACAAAATCATGTACAAATCCCTTTTCTTCTGGTCCACATAAATCTATGGCAACAACATAATTTCCTAAGAATTTTTTTCCTTCTTCAATAACTTTTATAGCTGCATCCTCGCCCATATTTCTCATACAACTTAATATTAAATTTCCTTTTATCTCATACTTTTCTTCCCCAAGTTTTATACCATCAATTACACTTTGTATAATCTCATCTACTGATAACCCTTTTAATGTGTGAAGTAATGGTGCAAATCTTATTTCTATATATTTAACATTTTCCTTTGCTGCATCCTCTAATAATTCAAAGGTTATTCTTTTTAAACTTTCTTTTGACTGCATTATATCATTTGGTATTTTAAATCTTTCTAAATATTCATTTAAAGACTCACAATCAAATGGTGCTATAAGTGCCTTTTTTATATCATCTATATCATATGAAAATAGTTTAACATCTTCCTTTTTAGCTAAATCTAGTATTGTTTCTGGTCTAACACTTCCATCTAAATGACAATGTAAATCTATTTTTGGCAAACAATTTTTCATTAATAAATTCCCCCTATTATATAAAATATTTTATGTAGCATAACAAAAAAATTCCTGATTACGAAGAAGATAATGTTACACTCTCTTCTTCGTAATCAGGAATTTACGGTACCTGGTAGAGACCCCCAAACCATATTATTGGAGTTATACGAAGTTACTACTTTTTAGTGATTATAAATGGTTTAAAGAAAAGTGTCAATAGATTTTTATTAAAATTTTACATTTTAAATATATTTATATAGAGTTCCCAAATTAAATCTTAAACTTATTCATTTATCAAATGAGAAAACTTAAATTAATATTTTTTCAATAACTAACAGATTATTTTAGTTAAGAGTTAATAGTGAATAGTGAACAGTTGAGGTTATTCTACTCACTTTGTTCCTAGTAATTCTCAACGTATTTTTAAATTTAAGTTATAGATTGCATCCCTATATTATTCACAATTAAACATATTTACATGCATATTAAATACATTTCTACATCTCTTTTGATGATTAGTTATTATATCTTTTAAATTCATACCATCTACAGCACCTGTTTTAAGATTTTTAAAACATTCTAAATTTTCAACATGTAATCTAATTATGGTTTCCACCATTGTATCATGTAACTCCATAGATTGGTCTAAAGTTAAATCCTTACTCAATGCCATAAACTCATTAAGCTTACTATTAAAATCATCAAACCATTTATTTAGTTCATTGGTTAAATCCATATTTTCTGAAGGATTCATAGTTTTATTACACTGAAACTTTTCAACATGAAATTGAAATGTCTTTCTGAATCTATTTACATGAGTTTCTACTATTCTTTGAAACTCCATTTTATCCGGTGATTTTTCTTTTACTTTTTTAAAGCATGGTATGTTATTTGCATGTTGCATAAACATATTTTCAAAAAAGTTTACATGAAATTTTAAAACCTCATCATTACTTAACCTTCCTGAAATTTTTGCAAGTTCAAAAAAAGCTTTTTCAAAAGTTCCCTTTACTGCTTGTTTAACTAAATCCATTTGAACCATATTTCCTGATGTTTGCCTATAAAAACTATTCCAAATCTCAAGACCATTATGTTTTTGAATAATATAATCATTAGATTTATACCTGTCATTTCCTCCAGATATATTTTCTAAATATCTTTTATCAATACAAATTTCTCTTAACATAAACAAAACTCCCTTTTCAATACTCTATATACATAATATGTTTTAAATTACATAAAGTTCTTATTTTACACAAAACCATTACTGAAATAAGTTTTTATTTATTAGTTATATTTTTTTCTTGTAAATTCATAACAAATGTATTAATATTGTTTATAAATATTTTAATTGATAAAGGAGATTGCAAAAATGATAAGAAACGCAGACTATTTTATAAAATCTTTAGATATGATTGCTCATCCTGAAGGAGGCTATTTTAAAGAATGTTTCCAATCTGATGAAAACATAAAAGTTAATCATACTAATGACTCTAGACACCTTTGGACCAGTATATATTTTTTATTAAGAACTGGAGAAGTTTCTAATTTTCATATTCTTGAATCCGATGAAATGTGGTACTACCACAGTGGTTCCCCTTTAACAATATACATGATTTCTCCTAGCGGTGAACTAATAACAAAACAATTAGGTTTAAATATAGAAAAAGGCGAATCACCACAGGTTTTAGTTCCTAAAGGATACATATTTGGTTCAAGCATGAATGAAGATGGATTTGCTTTAGTAGGATGTATGGTATCTCCTGGATTCCACTTTGATGATTTTAAACTTTTCTCAAGAAGTGATTTAATGAGTAAATATCCAGAACATGAGAATATCATAGAAAAACTTACAAGAGAATAATAATATAACTTTTATTTTAAATTAATAATCTTAAGTAAAAGTGGACAGTTAAAAAGCATTGCTAACAGTAGCTTTTTAACTATCCACTTACTGAAATGGATAGTTTTCAATTTTCTAATTTGCCAAATTTATAAATTAAAATTCTAACTTAGAATGTTAAATGTAAGTTGTCATCTGTTCCGCTAAAACTAATAATTCCTCTAAATATTTTTTAGCATTCTTCACCTCTTCAAAAAGCATATCTACTTCTGATTTGGTGCTTTGAGAGTTAGCTAAGGTTTCTTCTGAAATCGATGCCATATTTTCTATTCTGTCATTAATTTTTAAGTTATCATCATTTATTTGATTTATTCTTCCATTAACTTTTATAACTTTTCCTTCCAAAGTAATCATTTCTGTTTTTAATGCCTCTAAATTTTCAGTAGTTGTCTTTACTAAAGTATCTTCCTCACCCATTATATTTGAAACATCTGTTATGGATTGAGAAACATTTAAAACCTCACTTTCTAAACTTCCTATAATGTTACTTATCTCTTGAGAAGATTCTTTACTTTGCTCTGCAAGCTTTCTTATTTCTTCTGCAACAACAGAAAAACCTTTTCCATATTCACCTGCTCTAGCTGATTCTATAGCAGCATTTAACGCTAATAAATTAGTTTTATCTGATATATCTTCAATAATATTAATTATAGAAATAACTTTATTGGTTTTTGATACTAAATCCTTAGATATATTGTGAACATTATCATTTTTGCTTTTTATTATTTTTGATTTATTGCCTAACTCTTCAACTATATTAAAAGTGTTTATAAAAGTATTTTTACTTTCAGTAAAATGATTACCCATTTCAATAGATTCTTTTACTGTACTTTCAATATCATTTTTTATATTATTTGATGCAACATTTTGATCCTCTATACTTACTGCTGTTACCTCACAACCATTTAAAATTTCCTCTATTGCAACTTGAATAGTATCAGAAGATTTTTCTATTATATTAAATGTATTTTCAATAGAATTACTATTAGTATTTAAAAGCTCTGTTGCCTTTTTCATTTGCTCTATTATTTCTTTTTGTTCACTTACTAGTTTAATAGTCCTTTCTTTTTCCTGTAATCCTGCTTTTCTAACTTTATTAGAAATTTTTGTTACCACATATGATAATATAAAGAATAAAAATATAATTACTTCTAAAAAAATAACCTTTGATTGTATAGCTACATTTCCAATATTTAATATAATCCAAATAATATTAAATATTGATGCACCTATTAAAATCCTTAATAAAAATTTTTCTTCTAAATAAACCATACAAATGACAACTAGTAAAAGTATAGGTATTGGTGACAACGTACTTCTACTTCCAAATAAGCCGATAGCATAAATTATAGCATAAGGTATACTTACTAATTGCCTTACCTTTTCATTCCCCTTATCTTTAATATAAAAACAAAACATTATAGCTGTAGAGATAGCTGCTATCGCTATTGCTATCCATGCTAAAAACTCACTTATAGCATTATGTTGAGACATAAAATATAGCCATATAGAATTAGCAAAAGACAATGTTAAAGTTCCAAAAACAAAACATTTATTAATTACTTCTTTAACTTTAAAATCTCCCATAATATTCTCCCATCTTTTAATATAAATTTAACATAATTATTAGTTATTGTTATATATAGGGAAACAAGCTCAAATTCAAATCTATTCAATAACTTTAAAATATTTTTATACAAAATGTAGTGTTGAATTCTAAGCGATTCAGAGCATGTCTCACTATTTCGGGTGTCCAAGTTTTGGAATGGATAATTTTAAAAGTCAACTTGGAACCCTATAATTATTTTATTTTTATAGTTTTATATAAATTCTTATATATGTATTTTAATACATATTTAAACAAAATAGTATACTTTATTCATTAAATGTAACAATTTTGTCTTAAACTTCCTAAAACCCCATCTTAGAACCATTACTTTCAAAACCACTATATTTGTATTTTTTTATATTTTGAAATTTATTCTTAGTAAATTTTATTTTCATTACATAAAAAAGAGCTATATAATGGTAATTTTATAAGATTATCATTATATAACTCTAATATTAATTCTTTTAATCATATAGGGAAACAAGCTCAAATTTAAATTTATTCAATAACTTTAAAATATTTTCGTGCAAGATTCAGCATTGAATTCTAAATGATTTGGAGCATGTCTCACTATTTTAGGTATCCAAGTTTTGGAATGAATAATTTTAAAAGTCAACTTGGAACCCTATAACATTTTAGTTTCATTGATTATTAAGTTAAATTCAGCCTTTAAAAAGTCTGCTGCCTTTTTACAAAGTAACATACGAGTAAGAAATATTTCAAAATATTCTATCAGCGGACATATAGTAGTATCTATTGTTAATGCTAACTCTATTTTTCTGCTTATTTTATGAACTTTTACATCTGCTTTTTCTACAGCATAATTTACTCTATCATGTATATCAAATGTGGCAAAATCAGTATTTCTTACCCTTGATCGTCTTACATCAACTTTATCAGCTAATATTAATGCTGCAGCTACTGGATTTATAGGAATTCCGACTTCTTCATCATGATTTCCAACTGAAGATACTATAATACCTATTTCTTCTGGACTCATACCTAATCTAGTTAAAATATTAAAACAAATACATGCTCCTGTTTGAGCATGCTCTTGTCTATTTACCATATTTCCAATATCATGTATATATCCTGCAATCTTTGCAAGTTCGACTTCTCTCTTACTAAATCCTAAATGCTCTAATATATTACCTGCAGTTTCTGCAACTTTTATTACATGCCCAAAATCGTGTTTTGTATATCCTTTTACACCTAAGTGTCTATCACCTATTTCTATGTAAGTTTTAAATTCTTTATTATTTTTTATATCTTCAAATGTTATTAATGGCATAAACTCACTCCTTATTATAACTATCCACTATTCCATAATCCTGAGTTTATTCTTACCTAAAATATTAGTTTTTATAAAAAAGAATTTCTAAGTAAATAAAATTCAATATATTTCATGATACATCTTATGTTAAGGTTCAACTACTAAACATTTTTTACCCCTCCTAACTCAAAAATATTTAAATACATCCTATGTTAAGGTTCAACATAAAGATACTAAATGTATGCTTTACAATAAAGAATTTAAATACATCTTATGTTAAGGTTCAACATTAATATGTTTTTTAAATACAATAACCTTAAATTATTTAAATACATCTTATGTTAAGGTTCAACCTTACCTGACCCACTTTCCCCTACAATTAATAAAATTTAAATACATCCTATGTTAAGGTTCAACCAAAAAAAATGCAGAGCTTGGCTCTTACATTGAAGAATTTAAATACATCCTATGTTAAGGTTCAACGTTTTACATATAGAAACAACTATTCCTGAGTGTGTAATTTAAATACATCCTATGTTAAGGTTCAACTTAATAATGCCTCGAAATAGATTAACCGAAGATGATAATTTAAATACATCCTATGTTAAGGTTCAACCATTGAAAAATAGCCATTCTTTATTTTCTATTATACATCCAAACTATTGATTTTACTAGGTTTTATTGTTTTTTACCAGTGATTTCTATTTTTTAAAATTAATAAACAAAATACCTTTCAAACTTAGTATTTTCAAGGCATTACAAGTTTTTAATGAATATTTTATTGGTAAAATTCATTATTTTTTATACTTTTTCAATTCAAAACCACTATTCTTTTATAAGTAAAATATATTTCATTCACAATAAAAACCTACTTTGAATTTTTATTTCAATAGTTAGAACATGTGTAAAAATTCATATGCTATATCTAATATACTAAAAATTATTCAAACAAGAATTTTATTTAAATAATAAATATAAAAAAACAAAAGTTATAATAATAATCCTTAAAAATGAAAACTAGATATGGACATATATCCATATCTAGTTTTCATAAAGACATCTTAAATATTTTTAGCTACTTCATATGCACTCCAAATAGCATACATAATATTTTGAACCTTATTAGCATCTCCAATTAGCCTTGCATTAGGAATATCAAATCTAACTTCATTATATAAATCTTTTTCAGATAAATATCCAATAGCTACAACAGCACTATCAGCCTTAATAATTGATTCTTCTCCATTTGTATTTAACACAAAACCTTTATCTGTTTTCTTGCTTATATAAGAATTTGTCTTAACATTAATATTATTAAATTTAATTAAATCATTAAGCATATCGTGATTTGCATGACATAAAGGGCCACCTACTTGTAGAACATCCTTTTGCATTTCTACAATTGTAACATCTTTTCCATGTTGTTTTAACCAAAGAGCTGTTTCACATCCAACAAGACCTCCACCAATTACAACAACCTTTTTTCCAACATTCTTTCTTTCCATTAAAACATCTTCTGCTGAATAAACATTATCAGCACCTTCAATAGAAAGTGTTCTTGGAGTAGAACCTGTTGCTAAAAGTATCTCATAACCTTCAAACTCTCTAATACTGTCTTTTGATACATTCACGTTTAATTTTATTTCAACACCTAACTCTTTAAGTGTACCTTCATACCACTTAACAAGTGCACGATCATCATCTTTAAAATCTGGAACTCCTCCTGGTACAATGTTGCCTCCAAGGTAACCATTTTTCTCAAGTAATGTAACTTTATGTCCACGAATAGCTGCAACTCTTGCTGCTTCCATTCCTGCAACACCGCCACCTACAACAAGTACCTTTTTAATACATTCAGCTTTTTCTAATCCATATTCTTTTTCACGTCCACAGGCAGGATTTACAGCACAAGATACCGTTGCAAAGTTTTGTAATCTTCCCATACATCCTTCTTGACAAGATAAACATGGTCTAACTTTATCATATTTACCTTCAAAAATCTTATTTGGAATTTCTGCATCTGCAAGAAGTGGTCTTCCTAAAGCTATCATATCTGTTTTTCCTGATAATATAGCATCACTTGATAATTCTGGATCTTCCATTCTTCCTGCTGTAATAATAGGTACATCTACTGCTTTTTTAAGTATTTCATTATATGGAAGGTATAGCCCTTTCTCTTGATACATTGGTGGATGACTCCAATACCAAGAATCGTAAGATCCAACATCTCCGTTTAAGGCATCATATCCTGCTGCAACAAGTATCTTTGCAGCTTCAATTCCTTCTGGAATATCTCTTCCTTTTTCTTCAAACTCTTCCCCTGGTAATCCACCTTTACACCAATCTTTAATGAAACTTTTTATACTGTATCTAAGAGATACTGGGAAGTCTTGTCCACATCTTTGCTTAATCTCTTCCACAATTTCACATGCAAATCTTAAACGATTTTCAAGTGACCCACCATATTCATCAGTACGATGATTAAAGAAAGAAATTGCAAATTGATCTAATAAATACCCTTCATGTACTGCATGAATTTCAACTCCATCAAATCCAGCTTTTTTTGCAATTTCTGCTGAATCTCCAAAAGCTTTTACATATTCTTTTACTTCTTCTGTAGTTAATTCACGACATGTCACTCCTGGTAAAAATCTATGTGGAATTTTAGAAGGTGCTACAGCTACCTTTCCTACAATAGATGGTATACTGACTCTACCAAAGCCTGCTGATAATTGTAAAAAGATTTTAGCTCCATATGAATGAACTCTTTCTGTCATCTCATTACCTGTTGTAATAAAATTTAAAGGGTTAATTGTTGGGCATGGCATAGATGGTAATGCGCATTTTTCAATGGCATTCTCCACCATAGTTACACCTGTCATAATTAATCCAGTTCCACCTTTTGCACGTTCTACATAAAACTCAATTCCTCTTTTATTAAAACTACCATCAGCGTTACACATTCCACCTGGTCCCATTGGAGCTAAAACATATCTATTTTTAATCTCCAATTTTCCAATTTTAATTGGGTCATAAAGCACCTTATATTTATCTTTCATTTTCTTTCTCCTTTCTGAATTCACATTTATATTTTTAATGTTTTCCTGTTAATTTCAGTATAGAGCATAAAGGAACTTTACTTTCAAGAGGATATTGTTATATTTTTATCGAAATCCATAATTCTATATAAGGATGTAACTTTGAGCCTTTCTCAACCTCAACTAATAATATCTTCCCCCAGGCTATTTCACCTAATTCCAACCCCTTTTTCATTATAAATTCAGAGGCTTCTTTAAATACTTTTTGAGGATATTGTGTAAAATCCTCATCTGCCATTACAATTGTATGTATACAAGATGTACTTTTCAATTCCTTGGTATGTAATCCTAATGGTAAGTTCAGTTCCTTCCTCTTTTCTGTCTTCACTAAATATCCAAAACTGCTCATTCCCATTCTTGAATCAAATACCCCTAATTGAACTGTAGGCATTGCTTTTACCCATTGATGAATTATCTTTTGGGAGTTACGTTTTTTTGAAAGCCATCCACATTCATCATCACATATAATTGTTATTTCAGGTGATTTTGCAAACTCATATTTATTTAATAGTTCTTTAATTCTTCTTATACTAATAAGATGTTCTCCAATAGCATCTGCTAAATTCATATAATATTCAGCCTTTTTTAAAGCTTCTAATTGATACATTGTCTCTCTTTCTTCTATCAACTTATAATTATTTTCCTTCCCACCAAATTGTGTAATGATGGTTTTCATAGGCATTTCCATTGAACGATACTTTGTATAGGAAAGCAATCGAAATACATCTACAACATTATAATAACGATGACCGTTTTTTCCTTTTTCCACTTCAATTAAATGCTCTTTCTCAAAATAGTGAATAGCACTTGTAGTACATCCAAGAATTTCTGCTAAATCTGTAATACTATATTTCATAATTTACCCCTTTCTGCATAAAGCAACTTTAGGTATTTATCGGTAAAATTTTTATATTTTTTACTACTTTAATTATACATTTAATATCCATCATATATTAAAATCTTTTTAAAATAAAAACCTATCCTAAGTATTAAATATAACACTTTAGGATAGGCATATTCTATTAGTTAATAAAATTTAAATCTATAATTACTTCATAAAATTAATGTAATTTAAAATACATCTTATGTTAAGGTTAACATACATGAAAATTATGGAAATGTAAATACATAATATTTAAATACATCTTATGTTAAGGTTCAACTGCATACCTTGTGCTGCATTTATAGCATATTCTTTCATTTAAATACATCTTATGTTAAGGTTCAACTGAAGCTTATATATTACCTTTAATAGAGAATATATAATTTAAATACATCTTATGTTAAGGTTCAACTTTACCTTTAACACTCTTTATTGCTCCTGTTCCTTTATTTAAATACATCTTATGTTAAGGTTCAACCAAAATCAACTCGAACTGCGAAGACATGATTTATCATTTAAATACATCTTATGTTAAGGTTCAACGTACGATGAAAGATTGTTGGGTGTTCAAAGAATTCTCATTTAAATACATCTTATGTTAAGGTTCAACGGCTATAGAGTTTAGAAATAGGCAAAGCACAGTCTATTTAAATACATCTTATGTTAAGGTTCAACAAAAAAATGCGTTGAGCTTGGTTTAAAAGTAGAAGATTTAAATACATCTTATGTTAAGGTTCAACTTATGAAAGTCTTGAATAAGTATAAAATAAATATAAATTTAAATACATCTTATGTTAAGGTTCAACTTGGCACTATACGGATTTTGTTAGGATTGGTAGTCATTTAAATACATCTTATGTTAAGGTTCAACGAGTATCTAAAGATGTAGTTGAAAAATTAACTTTTGAATTTAAATACATCTTATGTTAAGGTTCAACTTGATAACAAATTAGAATATTATAAGAAGACTTACAAATTTAAATACATCTTATGTTAAGGTTCAACTTAAATCCAGAAGAAATAGATAATATTTTTTTTAAATTTAAATACATCTTATGTTAAGGTTCAACCATTGAAAAATAGCCATTCTTCATTTTCCATTATACACCTTAACCATTGATTTTGCTAGGTTTTATTGTTTTTTTACCAGTGATTTTTATTTTTTAAAGAAAACCAGCAAAACACCTTTTAAACTCAGTAATTTCAAAGCATTACAAGTTTTTAATGAATATTTCATTGGTAAAATTCATTATTTTTTATACCTTTTTAATTCAAAACCACTATCCTTTTAAAATAAAAATATATTTCATTCACAATAAAAACCCACTCTAAGCCTTTTATTTCATCAGTTAGAATAGTTTTTTTTATATTGGAAATAAATTTTAATGGTTTTATACTTTTTAACAATAAACCTGTATTATTTTTTTACTATTACTTTTTATATCTATATAATCTTCTTCTAATTCTTTTATTGAATTTGCAGATTTTCTTAAATCAAATATTAAAAGGTATCCTTTATCCAGTTTATATTGCTCTAAATATTCTGCTAACTGTATTAACCCCTTTTTATGATATTCTTCACCTCTCCATATTTTAAGTTCTAAAATATACATTTTTTTATTATATGCTATTACTATATCAAATCTTTTCTCTTCTCCACCCTTTACCTTTTTAAATGCAAATCCGCTACCATTTATAATTGGACTTAAAAATGCTAAAAATACCAATCTACCATCTTCTTCTAAAAAACCTTTTCTTTTTTGGGAATATTCATGCTGCATAAATTCTTGAAACTTTAATAAAATTTTTTCTATATTTAAATCTCCATTGGTGTCTATAAAGGCTTCTTTATTATTATAATTATAAAAATTAGAAGATGTTTGAATTTTTGATATTCTATAATCATATATAAGTTGCTCATATATTCTGTTATTTATTTTTAAGTTTCCTTTATCCTCTTTAAATATTCCATATAGACATCCTAAATTTATATCTGGATTATGAATGTTAAAATTTATTTTTATTGCCTTTATTAAAAGATTATCTACTAATTGAGATAATCCTTGATTATTTTCTATATTTTTAATTAAACTATCAAAATTAGTATTGCTATCTTTTAAAAGTTCCTTTATAGCACTTTCTAAATATTCTTTTTTCCACTCTAATTTATTTATATCCATCACTTTTTCATCTATAATTTTGCAAAGTTTACTTACTAAAAAAGGATAACCTGAGGTATAAAAATAAATCTTTTCTGCAAAATAATCTTTGTCTAAAGCTACCTTTTTATTTTCTACATAATCATTCAACATAGTTTTTATTTCACTTATAGAGAAACTCATATCTACATCAAAATCCGAAGCTATGTTCCAATGACTATTATATTTATGTTCTTCATTTGATCTAATCTTCAATTTTAAAGTCTTAACATCATGTACTCCTGCTAAAATCACACTATAAAAGGTGTAATCTTCGCCCTCATTTCTTAATAAATATTTATTTCTCAACATTCCTAAAAAGCTTAAAAATAATTGATTATTGCTACTCTTATCAACTTCATCTATCATTAATACCACTTTTTTATTAGCTTTTATAATAAACTTAGTTATGGCTCTTGATAAATCAATAAAGCTCTCTACATCTTTCTTTTGCTCCTCTAAATATTTAGATAATTTTAGATTATTCATAAAAAGTGCATCAGATATTATCTGTAAAAATTCTTTTGAAAATATTTTTTTATCTTCAAAGATCAAATCTCCAATTCCTTCAAAGCTTATTTTTATAGGAATATACTCGATAGATGTTTTTAAATATCTATTTAATAAATATAAAGTAGTAGTTTTACCGTATTGTCTTGGTCTATTTATAATAAAATATTCTTGATTATCTATTAAACTTAATATACTATCTAATTTTTTAGATATATCAACCATATAATGTCTCTCTGGTATACAGGTTCCAGTTACATTAAATCTCTTTTTCATATAACTTTCACGCTCCTTATTCTATTACATTATCATAGAATAATATATTTAAACATATAAAAAATTAAGTTACTTTTAACGTATCTTTGATATATATAGGGAAACAAGCTCAAATTTAAATTAATGTTAAAATAAAAACCCTTATCCTAAAAAATAAGAGTCCTTTTTAAAATAAATTAAATACATAAATTATCAATTTGCTTGATTAGTTTATGTATTTAAGTTATGTTAAGGTTCAACTAAAATGTGTAAAGATTGTGATAAAGTTGTGGTTTGATTTAAATACATCTTATGTTAAGGTTTAACTTCAATACTGTCAACATATTCCGAACCTTTAAACCTATTTAAATACATCTTATGTTAAGGTTCAACAGTTTTATTTAAGAATCAAAAACTCAAAGAGATTAAATTTAAATACATCTTATGTTAAGGTTCAACGAACCTCCAGATTTTAGTTATATGTATGAATTTGAATTTAAATACATCTTATGTTAAGGTTCAACTTTAATTCAAGGTATAACACTTGCTGGAATATTCTTATTTAAATACATCTTATGTTAAGGTTCAACAAAATATATAGATGAGAAATACATGCAAATAACTTAATTTAAATACATCTTATGTTAAGGTTCAACAACATTATCAGATGGAAATTATTCAGCTATATTCGAATTTAAATACATCTTATGTTAAGGTTCAACAGAAATAATTATGATGGTGTTAAAGCAATATCATAATTTAAATACATCTTATGTTAAGGTTCAACTTTGTTTGTGACCTTTAAAATTATGCCTTGTAATGAATTTAAATACATCTTATGTTAAGGTTCAACCTAATCAACCAGTAAGGCTTTTTTATCATTCTATAGAATTTAAATACATCTTATGTTAAGGTTCAACTACACGTAGTACAATAATTGAAGATGTATCTACTGGATTTAAATACATCTTATGTTAAGGTTCAACTTAGAGCTACCAGTTTCAACTCCTAATGTATAGTCATTTAAATACATCTTATGTTAAGGTTCAACATTAATACCTTTTCCGGTTGGAGCAAATATGGTTAAATTTAAATACATCTTATGTTAAGGTTCAACCATTGAAAAATAGCCATTCTTTATTTCTTATTATACATCTAAACCATTGATTTTGCTAGGTTTTATTGTTTTTTTACCAGTGATTTTTATTTTTTAAGCTTAATAAATAAAATACCTTTTAAACTTAGTATCTTCAACGCATTACAAGTTTTTAATGAATATTTTGCTGGTAAAATTCATTATTTTTTATACTTTTTCAATTCAAAACCACTATTCTTTTATAAGTAAAATATATTTCATTCACAATAAAAACCTACTCTAAGTCTTTTATTTCATCAGTTAGAATAGGTTGGAATTTTTAATTCACTTTATTTATAAATTAGTTCATTAATAGTATAAGTTTAACTTTATTGTTGAAATATCATTACGTTACTTGTAATCATCCTTCAAATAAAATTTAATACATTTACAATTAATTTATTTTTGTTACTTTTCCTATTTTTAATCCTTGGGCTATATCACTTATGGAGATATTATAACTTAGTAGTACTTGGAAATATATATGAAACTTTAAATTCACTGTTAAATTTACTTATTCCAAATTTGTATATCCAAAATAGTGAGGCATGCTTGAAAACACTTAAAATTCAATAATCTATTTCATATAAAAGTATTTTAAAGTCATTGAATAAATTTAAATGCCAACTTGTTTATCTATAGCTTCATTTCACTTCATAAACAAAAGCTTGTCTCATATTTTGAAGGAATTTCTCTCTTTGATATTTTAATAAAGTTTCCATAACCGTATTTTTAGTACAGTCTACATATTAATTATTACTTTTATTCTTTTTATATAAATATTTTCCCACTGTATATTCAGCTAATTCAACTTTAACTAATATTCCACCAATAGTAGTAAAATTGCATGGATTATTTTTAGATGTTTTGGGGAATTTGTCTTTATACCATTGTCTAGTTATTATTCCTTTTTCACTTATCTCTTTAATAGCTTCTTCTATTTCATCGTAAGTAACTTTCTTTTTGTTTTTTTCTCCGATTTTATAATAAAATCCATCATCTATAATTTTTATTATTTCTGTTTCTTTCTTTGGTCTTTGAATTTTCATTCCAATAAATAATGAACTTTTTATACTATTTATATCTATAATAATTCCCCCTAATAACTAATAAATTCAAGTCTGCTATATCTTATATTAACTCTAATAAATATTTAATTAATGTTTACATCATTTTTATTTTCCTAATGCAGGTTCTATAAACATTCTTTCATGTATTTAGCTAATTGCCTTTTTTGTTCTTTTCCTAGTTTGCTTACATCATTATTACCATAAAAATTCATGATAGTCTCATGTTTCTTGTTTTTATCTAAAATTTTATTTATTTGATCAAGTTCAATTTGAATATCATTTGGGAAAGATTCTTTTTTACTTTTTTTATCCTCAATCGCTTTAACATCATTAAAGTATCCATATCCTACAGAAGTTTTTGATCCTACTCCATGTTCTTGAAGAGCTTCTTTCATTAATTTTGAAATAAACTCCTTTAAATCTTGAGCATAAATAAGTTTATCTTCACTTACATTAATTTTTTGCCTACTCAATGCAAATATAAAATTAAATTTAGTATTTTTTACTGTGTAAAATGGTATTGGATTAGTACTAAATTCATCTGTAGGGTTCCATCCCTTCCCATAATAATTACTATAATGTGGAGTCATTACATCTTTTTCTATTATTATTTCATTACTGACTGGAAATGCATCAAAAAAGATTATACTTCCTTTTTCGTTGGCTTCTCCATAATAGTCATCACCAAAAATAATTTTATATAATTCTTTCGCTTTAAATTCAGCAGCATTAATTTTAATTATACCAAATTCCTTTTTTTCTATATCAAAATATTTTTGTAAAAAATAACTTCTTATTATACCTTTTAATGCTTGTCCAGGAATATAAGGTATTCCATATATATTATGAAGAGTCATTGACGTTTCTGTAACACTTGGGTTTCCTAGTCCTACCACAAGCCTATATGAAGTAATACCTTCTATTTTATTCACTGAAAAATTTAATTCACTACAATATTTTTTAATTGATTCTATATATTCCTTAACTATTGATTGGTGATAGTTAGGCTTTAATCTTTCTAATTCTCCAATACATTTTATTTTTTCATTATTAGTTTTTATTTTTCCTAAATATCTTCTTTCTTTTTTACCACTTTCTCTTACAACATTTTTTTGTAAAGAATATCTTAAATTACATTCATCTTCTTTTGATCTCTTGAAGTTACTTATATCCAGATTTCTATAAAAAATAAACTTCTCCGTACCTTTTCTATATACATTTTTGCTAACTTCAATCGGATACTTGTCTTCTATATTAATATTTTCATTATGCTTAATACAACTTCTATTTAATTTATTTTGGCTCATTACTGTCACCTTCACCTTCAAGCATAGCATCTGAAAATCTAACTAGCCATTCTAAAATTGATAAAATATCTAATGTAATTCTCCTATATGATTTAGAATCGCATTTTATAAGTTCTTTCATTATATCCTCTAATAATTTCTCCTTGAATCTATCACCATATTCTATAAAATCCTTATTAAAATAATCTCTTAATATTTTACCTATTTCATAATAGCTTTGTTTATCTTTTCCTTTTTCTCTTTCACACTCAGTCCCCATTTTTTTAAGAATAAAAGCTATGGTGGCTATAAGTCCATTAGTATATATATACATAGGTATATTTCCTAAATGACTTTTAAATTGACGTTTAAACTCCTTATCTCCTATCGACTGTATATGTTCTATTGAATTAAATGCAAAACTTGCTTTTTTTCTTTTTAAATCTTTAATATTAATTGTTTGACACATTGCTTTCACCACCTTGTGAATTGTTAGTTATTTTTACTATTCCTTTTCCTATTGTAGCATTTCCACCTATTTGAGCATATTTAGGTAGGTCATTTTCTATATATGTATCATATAAATTTTCATTATCTTCTATACCATTTTGCAATACTAAAGCATATAAAATAGATTCTGCTGGTAAATACTCTTCTGTAAATAATGATCCTGCGTCTTTATCGACTACTCCTGTTTCTGGATTTATTTTATTTCTTGTAACTATTTCCTTACATAAGCTAATAATTTCTATAAAATCATTATCTGATATAACAACAACATGTTTTTGGGAATCTAAATTAAATTCTCTTAAGTCTAAGTCCTCATATACTTTATTTGATTTATCAGTTTCTTGAAAGCAATATTCATCAAGTATTATTTCATCTTTTACATTCTCACATTTATTATTTAATATTTTGCATTCTCCTTCTAATAAATCTTTAAATTTATTATTAAACTCTGTATTATTTATCAGGGCTTTATCTTCAAAATATCTATTTAATAAATAAGAACAGGTAACATAAGCAAATATCCCATCTAGTGTTATTACTGGATAAAATATTAGTTTAGCATCAGTAAATCCTATTATTCCAGCACTCTCATGTCCATCTTCTGGTCCAAAAAGTTTATCTACTTCTTTTCTTACTATATCTTCATTATTTTTTTCTTTATACTTTTTTAACCTATAGCTTTCTCTCATAGATCCTTTCATTGTTGAACCTTCTATCTTAGGTATTCCTGTATGCTTTTCTTTTTGAATAGGCATATCTATAAGTCCTAAAGCTCTACCTACTCCTGCATGTATAGGTGTTATTGCCTTTATTAATATTTTATTTACTCCTTTAAACACTTAAATCTTCCTCCTTCTATCTTTTTATTATTTTTATATCCTCTGCTATCTTATCTATATAAAAGATACTTAATTTTGCTTTATCTGCAGCATATTTAGCACTTCTAACATGTTCATAAACATCAGTATTTTCTTCACATGCTTTTTTACCTGATACAATCGCTTTTGTATCAAATGTTTCTTTTTTACCAACGTCACCATCCTTTATGGGGCACACTAATATAGGCGCACCATAAACTCCTGCTACCGCATAAATAGAATAATTATGGCTTTTAGCATTATCACTTGACATTCCTCCAGATTTACATTCAAGCATAATAACCTTACCTTTTTTAGTTACAATTAAAATATCAAATTCATCAATCAATCCAAGCTTGTCTTTACTTTTATCAGTTCCATATTTTATTTTTACGCTTGTGTCTATATCTGCTATATTTTCTAACAATCTCTTATTACTTTTTATTACGTCTAATACTTTATAAAGTGTCATATGCTCTAATATGTAACCAAATACCTTTCCATTTAAGTGATTCTCTATACTTTTCTTTAATATATCAAAACCTTTTTCATCAAAAATATCATTAATATTAACATTAGTATCATTTTTTGATTTTATTTCATTATCAATTTCCTTTATATATGCTTCAATATCTTCTGTTATCATGTCAAACTTAGTTTTTTCATTTGTACTATCTGTTTTAAATCTATTTGAATTTATAAGAATCTTTCTTAATATTTCACTATTGCAATATATATCATAAAACTTTTTATACCATTTAAGCTCCGACTCTAGTTGTTCGTAAAAGTCTTCTGGTTTCTTATCGTTAATTTTCCTTCTATCCTGTAATATACACTTTTCTCGAAACTCATTTGCATTATTTGATATTAGAAAATTATAATACTCAGAAACTTTATTAACCTCCCTTTGTGAAACCTCAAATCCCATAAGTCTTAATGCTATTGGAATAGTCATATTATATCCTAGTATATCTTCCTGTTGAATATTTTTATTTTTAGCAAAATAGTACATTTTTTCTTTATCACCTTCAAAATACACTATTACATCTTCTGGTCTATGATTATATACATATTCAGTTATAGCCATAACAAAGTGTCTTTGTCCACCTGTTATATTCCACAATATTTTTTCTTCTTTTAATGGATAGCTTCCAAATTCAGAACTAGCACTTCCAAACTTTTTTATTAGTTTTTTAACAATGTTTTTATGATTTGAGATCTGTTTTTCACTATATTCAATTATTCTATCCTTATCAAATTTTCCACTTAAAGAACTTGTTAGATTTTCATCCCACTTATCATAATTAAACTTTTCACTTCCATTTTTTAATCTTATATTATAGATATCATTAATATTTATGTTATGCTCTTTTATAACAATATAATTTACCATTTGATTTAAAGTAGAACAAATAACCATTGAATCAAATTTTATTTTTTTATCCATGCATTTCCTCTCCCTCAAATTGTGATTTATCTAATGGAACTAATTCAAACATGCCAAAACCTTGTTTTTTATATGTTTTATCTATTAAAACCTCATCATCAATAATTTTTCTTATTTCTTTTAGTGATGTGTTATTAAAATCCTTATTTTTCAAAATATATACTGAACCTTCAGGTACTGCTTTGCTCATAGGTTTTGGAATATTAAATGCCATATCAAATCCCCCAATATCATAAGGCTTTCCAGTGGATGCTGCTATCACTTCTGTATTTTTAAATTTTGGAATATAATCATTTCCTTCAAATATGCATGGAGATGTGATTATCATTTTGACATATTCCGTATCATTTATTTGATTATAAAGATTATTATATACCATCAATTTTTTATTTTTCTCATAGGTATAAAATCTACAAACTTTATTTTCTCCCCCAAGTTTTAAATATCCATCTTTAATATTTTTAGCTTCTCCATTCCACCAAGAATCTTTTATATTATATTCAACTAAGTAGCTCCACTTTTCTTTTTTGAATTCAGTTAAATCTATCCTATATAGATGTTTTTCTCTAGCTATGTAGTTTTTATCTCTTTCAATTCCAACTTTATAAGAATTAGCTACGATATCAGAATATTCTCTTAATTCAATACTTCCATCAAATTCATAGTAAGAATCATAAAAAATATCAAGTTCTATAAACCTCTTATCTGCTCTTTGACTTTTTCCTTCTATATCATAAAAAAATAAATGTGACATTCTTTCTTCTGAACAATTAATATTATTTTTTATCTTTTTTATGATTGCGTAATGACACTCTTTATATTCATCTAAATATAAATCTAAAGGTGCATTCATATAAACTTCATCATCTTCTTCATTATACAAATACACATTTCCTAAACTTAGATATTTTCTCGGATCTGAATCTAAATCCTTATTATCTATATACTTCTTTCTTCTTTCTTCATCTTGAACTAGCATAGTAGAACATATTGCCCCATAAAAAACAGAAGGATATGGTATCATTCTTGTACCTAACCAAGTATTTTCTCCTTTAGAAAAGTTTTTCCCACTTCCTAAAAACAAATTATCATTAGGCTTTATTTGCATAATATTATCAAAATTCATATTACTTCACCTCCATATTCTGTTTTAAACTTCTAATTATATGAAATAAGTTAAAGTAATTTTCAAAATCTATTTCTAATTCCTTTGATGAGTTTACTTCTAAAAAATTTATAAGTTTTTTATTTACCTCATCTATTTTCTCTTCTGCAATACTATTTTTTTAAATGCTTCTTTTCATTAATCTTTTTTGTTCTACTTCAAACATATTTATCAGTATGTCCCTTTGATAACCTTTATCAATATTTCTGCCTAAATTCCAAAATTCACTTTGCAATTGCTCATGAAAATAAGTTGATCCACCTTTATTAAAGTAATTTACTAATTCTTCAAAGATAAATTCAACTGTTTCCTCCCCATTCAAATTATTTTTAAAATATACATTCCTGTTACTATATCCTTCCGTCATTATAGATATAACCGTAGCGTTTTTTTCTTTATCAAAGTCATTTGCTTTTTCCTTAAACTTCTCTTTAACCTTTTCAAGTTCTTCTTTAGAAACTCTAGTAATTTCTCCTAATGGTGTTTTATAGTGCGCAACAAATATTCCTTTTGAATATGTAATGTTTTTATACTCTTCAACTTGCACTTCTTCCTTAAAACAAGCTCTTACATTTTGTTCTAATTTAAATATTTCATCTACAGGTATTAATGCTAATAAATCATCTCCACCAGCATATACTAAAATACCTTTTGAATTTTCTTTAAAATAATTTTCCCTTAGTTTATTAAAAAATTTATATATTCTTTGTGATAAATCAATTTGATGTTCATATAGGTTTTTATCATTATTCTTATATTTACCACTCATCCATTCTCCTAAATTATCAATGTCCATGCGATACATACAATAATATTTAGGCAAATTTTTATTACTTAACTTTTGAATAAGTTCTTCTTTTAATTCACCTTTATTATTTACCTTTAAATTTTTTAATATCTTGTCCCAATTTTCTTTATACATACACTCATAATCATCGAAATTACTATCTTCTTTATTCAATCTATCTATAACTTCTTTATATTGATTATATCTTCTATGTTTTTTTTCATTTTCAACCCAACTAGATAAAGTTATTTGTGCAAGCGAAGGTATTTTTTCTCCTTTATAAATTCTTTTTAATAAACAAACTCCACAAAGCGTTTCATTTTCTTTTAATTTTATATCTATATCTTTTGATTCCAAGTTATTTTTTTTAGCATATCTTTTAACTTTTTTAATTTCATCCAGCTGTAAATTGATATCTTTATTTTTTAATTTTTCTACCAGTTCAAAAAGACTATATTCTTCAAAATTTTGATACTTATATATTTTTTGAATTCCGAAAGGCTCTTTTTTATTCTTAGAACTAACCACTATTGCATTTCTACTTCCACATATAGAACATTTTTTCCCTTCCTCCCAAATATTATTAAATTTCTTTACATTTTTAACAGCTTCAAAATATTTATAAATCTCATAATATACTTGCACATATTTATGAGAATCATTTAAATCAAAGCTTTCCTCTAAATCGTATTCAACCCAATAAATGTCTAATGATGAGTTTAACTGCCTTTCTATTTGATTTTTATATTTTTCTAAACTAGTCTTAATGCTACCATTCATAAGCATATCAATATAATTTTGTCTTATATATTCTTCAAGTTCTTTCCCTAAATGCTTATTACTTTCATATTTCATAATAAAATAATTAGGTAACCCTTCACTTTTGTCCAATAATTGAGGCAATAACAATTTGCCATTTCCTTTAACTTTTATAAACTCCATTCCATTGCTTATTAATTTAGATAATATTTTACTACTATTAAATAAATCAGACACTTTTCTTGAATTTATTATAAAACTTTGTATTGAACCTATAGAAAATAATATTATTCTTTGCTGCATAATATCACCTCTTTGAATTTTTTGTAATAATTATCGTAAGTTTCATGTGGATTTGTATTATATAATTTTACTATTATAGGGTATAATTCATTTGGATCACCATAACAAGTAACATATACTGGGCATGCAAGCTTTCCGCATTTGTAGTCCTTATACTGAAACTTTTCATTTCTTGTGGCATCTATGCTTTCTTTTATCTTAATATAAAAGTATTCTTCACTTACAGCTTCTTTAGAAATAATAATTTCCTCTATGTAAGGATATCTAAATTCTTTATTTCTATATTCATCTTTTCTCACTATCTCAAGGTATTTATTATTCTCTTTAGAAAATTCATAGTACTTATTAACATTTAAATTTTCCATATAACTTTTTATTTGATTTTTTAAATTACATTCTTTATCATTTTCTTCAAGCATAAAAACTCCACAGCCTCTTCTACTTCTTTTACCAATGCCACCTAAAATTAATGATATTTTTAATAAATTATCATAAAAATATAATTCCTTATTTATATATTCTTTCTGACTTATTTTCCTTTTATATACACTTAATTTTACTTCAACTATTTTTCCTGATTTAAAACAATTTATTGGTTTATTATTCTTACGTACTTCATGGATTCCATCATTATATTTAAATCCATTAGACTCTGTCTTAAATATAATTGGTGAATTATGGGTATCTGAATTCCCAAATATATTTTCTTCTTCTTTTCTCATTGTACTAGCATTTGTATAAAAATTTAATGCTCTCCACCAGAATCTCATTAATGATTTTATCTCAGTAAGTCTAAATTCTGGTTTATTTAATCCATTATTAGAACATAAATCTGTTATGTTTTTTAACTTGTATATCTTACTATTTCCTTCAGACATAAATACTCCCCCTTAAAATTTCATACAAAACTTCTTAAGGCTCACCTCATCTTCTATTCACAAAATCCAGCACCTACTATTGAATTTTTTTCACCCAGGCCTGTTGCCATTGCTAAAAATGCTCCTTTTTGTGCTTCTTCATTAGCATAAATTTTTATATTTATTTTGTTTCCTAAAAGCTTTACTCCTTTATAATTAAAATACATAACTACTTTATTTTTAAATTCTATAGTTTCTATAAAATTGCCTACAATATTTATATCTTCATTGTAAAAAACTTTATACTTTTTCTCTAAGTTTGCTTCTAATCGTTGTTTAAATAATTCTATATCATCACCTTGTAACCATGGTTTGTTATCTATTGTTACTATGGTTGGTATAACTGTATATAAATTTTTTATATTTGTATTCTTAATTTCTCTTTTTTCAACGGCTATAATCTTAAAATCATAACTTTTAAGAAATGGTAACACTTCTGCTATCTTATCTATAAAGTTGTAATCTAATCCTCTAATTTTAAATATGTATAATCTATCTTTTTTATATATTTTATCTTTTTCTAATGGATAGAAATGATTAAATACATAATTTTTATACTCTTTCTTAGGATGAAGTTCCTTTAAACTTTCATCCAATAACATTGCTTTATTTATATTTTTTCCAATTACATATCCACAGTCAGCAAAGTAAATATCTTTATTCAACATAACTGTAACCGTTAACTCTACAAAATTCAACACAACACCTCATTTTTTACTAATTTATGAATATTATACCATAAATGTGATGAATTTTATAATAAAAAAACCACTGATTAAACAGTGATTTAAATTATATTTTCTATTTAATTTTTAAATTTTAATTAGACTTTAATTTTATAAAGATACAATCATCATTTAAATTTGTTTAATATCATTAAAATATTTTTTATATATAATGTAGTATGGCATTTTAACTGTTTTGGATATCCACGTTTTCAAATGAATAAATTTAGAAGTCAACTTGAAAATTTATATATGTATTAAAATTTAATAACCTTTCTTAAATGTTTACAATTACATGGTGATAAGAAAATGAAACTTCAATACATCCTATGTTAAGGTTCAACTCTAACATTGTTACTATTTTCATTTTGATACCATTATTTAAATACATCTTATGTTAAGGTTCAACTGAGAGCATTAAGTGCAGACTTAACTGTAAAGTCAACATTTAAATACATCTTATGTTAAGGTTTAACCGAATCAAAAATAGAGAATAAGCAAACTGGAAAAGCATTTAAATACATCTTATGTTAAGGTTCAACTGTTTAAGAGGTGGATTTATATGTTAACAAGAAAATTTAAATACATCTTATGTTAAGGTTCAACTACAACATACTTTCCTTCATCACGTGGAGAAGAAGTTAATTTAAATACATCTTATGTTAAGGTTCAACCCTTTCTCCTTGTCTTTGTAGTTCTGTTGTTTTTCCATTTAAATACATCTTATGTTAAGGTTCAACAACAGAAATGAAGAAGTTATTTCTATTCTATCAAAATTTAAATACATCTTATGTTAAGGTTCAACTATTTTATTAGGTTATAATTTAAAAAGTTTACGAGATTTAAATACATCTTATGTTAAGGTTCAACAGAGCTTATTCATATTTTAGAAAGCAAAATGATTTTATTTAAATACATCTTATGTTAAGGTTCAACATTTAACCCAGTACCAACTTTTACCCCCAAACCTTATTTAAATACATCTTATGTTAAGGTTCAACCCTTTAGATGCAATGGAGGACTTGAACTTAACATTATTTAAATACATCTTATGTTAAGGTTCAACATGTAGTTCCTGAAATAGATGATGGAATTGAATCATTTAAATACATCTTATGTTAAGGTTCAACAAAATTTATGCATATAAGAACCCTAGCTATTTGTGATTTAAATACATCTTATGTTAAGGTTCAACAACACAGGATACCGTTCTAAAGGTGGTGATTATGATTTAAATACATCTTATGTTAAGGTTCAACAACCTCTTTTTCTTCTTCAATAAATTCTTTCATCATTTAAATACATCTTATGTTAAGGTTCAACTACAATCAACTAATTCTTCAAGTATTATGCTTTTATCATTTAAATACATCTTATGTTAAGGTTCAACAAATATAAATCCACCAGTAATATTTAGAGCAGATTATTTAAATACATCTTATGTTAAGGTTCAACTGAGAAGATTGGTAGCATAGAGCATATATATGAAGCATTTAAATACATCTTATGTTAAGGTTCAACGCAACGCCATCGAGTATTTATGCATATACAACGCAATTTAAATACATCTTATGTTAAGGTTCAACTGTACATTACCAAGTCCGCAAGCTATTCCTTTATTACCATTTAAATACATCTTATGTTAAGGTTCAACCATTGAAAAATAGCCATTCTTCATTTTCATTATACACCTTAACCATTGATTTTGCTAGGTTTCATTGTTTTTTTACCAGTGATTTTTATTTTTTAAAGCAAACCAGCAAAACACCTTTTAAACTCAGTAATTTCAAAGTACTGCAAGTTTTTAATGAATATTTTGCTGGTAAAATTCATTTTAATTTCTTATCTTTACAACTAAATAATCAAATCTTCACCAGTGTTATTAAGTTGAATGCCTAATATTTCTTCTTCAAATACATTTTCGTTCATAAGTTTTATTATACAAATAAAATCTTCCTCTTTATTTATAACCCTATTTAAGTCTTTTCTTAAAGCTATTAGCTTTGATGGTGTTATTTCTCCTCTAAATACTGATTTTTGGAAATGAGATAGATATTTCTTGCATACTTTAAAAACTCTTTGTACTCGTTTCTCGTTAACATCATAAAAAACAAATGCATAATTAAAATTAATGTTCTTACCCATTTTACATATTCTCCTTTATATTAAATGGTACAAACTTCTTATCTTCCATTATAAATTTTATCAGTTTATAACAATCTAACTTTATAGCAGTTCTATAGCTAACTTTTCTTTTTAATTTTTTATGATTAAAAACAGATTCTAATCTTTCTTCAAATGCTTGTATAAATATATTTCTTCCTTCTTCATTCAGCAAACAATAATTAACTTTTTTATCAAAATGTTTAGAAACTTTTAACTTTCTCTTATTTACTAATTCAAATATTGTTTTATATACAATTACTGGTTTAAATACTTCACTTATATCTAAACTTAAAGAAAATCTTCCCTCAGATGGTTCATGTAAAAAACTTATTCGCTGATCAAGATGTGTTCTATATATAGCTGATATAGTTTTGGTATATAATAATGTATTTCCAAAAGATATTAATGCATTTATAGGGTTATCCGGTGGTCTCTTTACTCTTTTGTTCATTACAAAATCTTCTGGTAAAATATTTTCAAACTCACTGTAAAATCTCTGCCATAATTCCCCTTCAGTTGCCATTAGTTCCTCTATTGTTTCTGAATTATTAACTCTTTGATAAAAAATATCTTTTATCCAATTTAAAGTTTTCTTTACCTCTTTTATATCATGCTTATAATAATGATATAAAACTTCATGTATGTTATTTCCTATTCCGCTTACAATAGCCTTTGATACTTCCAATCTTTTAGTTTGAAAAGTTTCTACTTGCTTTACTAAAAGCTTACCGCTATTATACTGATTCTTAGGATAATACGTTCCACTATACCCTTCATAATAATTAAAAAAATGTACTATTATATTATTAGATGATAAAAAATCTAATAGTTTTGAATTTATACTAATCTCATTTAAACAATATATCTCTTTTGTATTTTCTACTGGTATATATACATTTTTATTATTTTTTCTAAAACATAATGAATTATCTTTTCTTGTTAACTCCCCCATAGAAGTTATATATCTTGTACTTCCCATTCTATTCTCCCTTTATATATAACAATATTCATAATAAGAACATTTTTTACATTTCGGTTTATTTAAAACATTTGGTACTATATCATTACTTATCAAGTTTTCTATATCCTTTACATGTAAATCTAGCTGTTTTAAAATTTTTTCATCTAAATCAAAATAAAGTACCTTTTTATCACCCTTATTCTTTTCAACAAATTCTAGCTTTCCTTTACGCTTCACACCTTTATCATTTAAAACCTTTAAATAATATATAAGTTGCCATTTACTAGCCTCAATATCTGCATCTGATTTTTTTATTTCTGTTAAGTATTCCTCTGTTAACATATCTATTCTTATATTATCTATTGCAATTTCTCTATTTTTACCTCTTTTACTTTTTTCCTCATGAATAGCTTTTCCTATTTTTACAGTTTCACTATTATCTTCTAAATTTAGCCTGTTACCATGCAGATAACATTGTCTCTTGCAATGAAAATAATAGTTAATTAATGTGCCATTAACCTTCATAATATACTCCTTTTCTATAACTATTAAATATTTAAAAGGAACTTCTATATAAACACTTTTATAATATTCCAACTATTTCAACTAGTCCTATAATACTATTTATAAACTTTACTAATATAATTCATCTAAGAACTTACCTAATTTAATGTTTCCATCTTCTTAAAAATGAGAGCAAAGAGGATATATAAGATACGTATTTCCCAAATCTTAATATGAATAAAAGGCTGCTTATCTATTTATATAAAATTAGATGCCCCTGTGGTAAAATTTTTTCTATCAAACTTACCATTAGTAAAATAATCTTCTCCATCATATATGCAATAAAATTCTCCTAGTCTATCATTGTAAGGAAAATCTCTACTTTTAACCTTATATATAAAATAGTTAAGATTACTTGATACTTTTGAAAGTTTTACCTTCTTCTCAGAATACCTTAGTTCTCCATCTTTAAGTAATTCTTTATAATCCTTCCATACTTTTTTTCCACTTAATTCTTGTCCATTTTCCAATATTATATTTCTGCATAAGAATACTGTTACTTCATCTTTATCATCATCTATTAATTTCATCTTCTTCTCTCCTTCTAGAAAACTTAATTTACCTATTTTCTCATTTATAAAATCTTCTATATTATTTTCATTATAACTTGAACTTTCATCATTAATTCTTTTAAGAATTAAATCATAATATTTTTGAAAATCCTTTTCTATTAAAATATCTCGTATATCATCTGATTTAAGAGTTACATTTTTTTCTTTTCTATAATCACCCTTATAAATACTTGATGCTGAATCTAAATCAAAAAAATATACGATACTCTTAGGCTTTTTGCATGATCTATTTATTCTTCCTAAAAATTGCTCATCACTGTCTAACATAGATATGTCCTTATATCCTATATCCATATCTATATCCACACCAGCCTCAATAACTTGAGTAGCTACTAACACAATATTTTTTTCACTCTTTAATTTTTTTATTATGTCACTTCTTTCTATACTATTATCATCACCAGTTATAAGCATTACCTTCTTTTTATTGCCTAATTCCACAATTAAATCATTATAAAATTCTGAAGCACGCTTTTTATTTATAAATTCAATAAGTATATTATGTTCTGTATTTTTTGATGTATCTAAGACATGCTCCTTTAAATCTTCATAGGTATTATCTTCTTTTCCTAAAAGAGAAAAATCTATTGATACTCTATCTTTAAATAAAGGATTCTTAAAATATTTATCTCTATTTTTAATTAAATTTATTGTATTAAAATCATCATAATCTATAAGTTTATTTAAACTCGGCAATGTAGCAGACATAATTATTATTTTTATATTCAAAACTTCAGCATAGCAATTTAAAAAAATAATTATTTCTTTCCATATATTATTTTTATAACTTTGTATTTCATCCAAGACTACTACACTATTTGCTAATTGTATAAGAGGAAATAAATCATCCTTAGCTGTACCAAATAAATAATTAAACATACTTACATGAGTATTCAATACTATAGGATAATTTAAAAACTGTCTGTTAAGTAACGATTTATCATAATTAACTTCTTCATTTTCTTCATCTTCTATTTCTTTTTTCTTTACTTCCTTTATTGGTACTAATGAATTTATAACAGCTATTTCATCAAGTAATTCTTTATCATAATCAAATATTTTATTTAAGCTAGCTATATTTTGCTCAACTAATGTATTAAAAGGATATACATTAAATATTTTATTTAAATTTTTATCTTGTTCTATTAATTTAAAGCTTAAGTTTAATGACACAGTGCTTTTTCCACTTCCAGTTGGAGCTTCTAAATAATATATATTACTTTCAATATTTTCTTCTAACATTTTTTCTGCATCTAAAAACATTTCATTTCGCAAAATATTAATATCCTTTACATCATTGAAATTATCATATTTTAAATATTTTTCTTTTTCATAATCTCTTATTTTATTATATATTTCAGTTTTCTTTAAACCATCATAGAATTTATTTATATCCGTTATTTCTCCAAAATAACTAAGTTTACAATTATTCATAAATTGTGATGTTGAATAATAATCACAACCAAGTAATAATGATGCAAAAAATCTTTCATATATGTAAAGATATATTTTTTTCTTACTACTAACTAACTCGTTATTTAAATATTCTTCTGTTAATTCAAAGAGTCTTTTCATAAGCTTGGGCTTTTTTTCAAACACTATATCATCATCATAAGAATATTTGAATATGGATAATTGCTCAAAGTAAAGTTTTTTTCCCTCACCATCATCCTCTAAAAACTTATTTTTATATTCATTAAAAGAATCTAAATGACTGTGATGTCTAGATATTATATATGAATTTATCATCATGAAAAATCTTAATTTGTCTTTTATATCAGATGTTACATTTTTCAACTCTTTTATTCTTTTAAAATAGTAATTAATATAAATAAGAGATGATAACATTGAATGATTTGAGTAATTAAAGTTTATCCCATCGTAATCCTTAAAAAACTCATTATCCATTTTTTTATATTGGAAGCAACAATTAATTTTACCTATATCATGCATATAAATTATATTAAATATCATTTCTTTAAAAATTTTTGTTCCTTTGCTACAATTTTCTTCAAACAAATAATTCTGAAAGTTCATCAATACATTGTCCAAATTTTTAGCTTTAATTATTTTATATAAATAGTCTTCTGAGAGTTCTAAGTGCTCTTTTAAAGTTTCAAATCTACTATTATTTTCGCTCTTATGAGCATATATATTTGAATTCTTTTTTATAAATTTATCTATTGGGAATTTTTTTACATCAAGAAAATACATATATTAATCCCCCCATTTTTTTAATTGATTTCATGAATAGAATCTTTACATTTAGATGGTACCTTTACTTCCTTAAAAACTAAAAAAGGATTATCCAATGACATGTAAGATTTTCATTCTAATTTTTTTAAAAATAAAATTACTAAATCAAATAGTCATCGGATAAATCAAATTTTAAATTCCTATATAGTTACCCTCTAAAAGAAAAATATATTTTTATTATTGCATTCATATATTGATTCGTAAGATGCACTCTCAACTAATGAATTTGTATAAACAAAGGATTTAAGATTATATTTATTAGTGTTTTCTTCTAACGACATCGGAAGCATTTCCTCATATTTCCAAGTATCTTCTAAATCATCCTCTTCATCAAAGTCATATTTACTATTTTTAAAAGAGAAATAGTCTTTAATATATAAACTATCTATTCTTTTTATATTATCTATTTTTTGTACATCTTTTATAATCTCTATATTTTCTATAGTAGCCATATGATCATTCTTTCCTAAGTAAGGAATAAATTTAAAATTTCTATCTAATATATTATCTTTTAATTTGTCTTCTATATTTCCTTCTAAAAGAATATAAATCTCCCATTCAGGATCTTCAAGCCACTGCTCTTTAATAATTAAATTTCCGCCCTGTTCCTTTGAAGCATATCCCACTGAATTGTTGAATGTCTGAATTTTTTTAGGAATATATCCTTCTTTATTAATTGGTACTATACCTATTCTTAATCCTTTAAGTTTTTCATAAAATTCTGGATATTTATCATTCTCATTTTGGTCATTATAACCTCTTAATCCAAGAACACTTCCTAAAATGCCTAAAAGTGCTACCTTATGAATATTCCCATAAGTAAAATAAAAATATGTGTTAACATCTGGTTTTTTAAAAAATGCAGTCCTTCCTTTTAAACTAAATTTTAAAGTATCCATTTTTATATTTCCTCTTTGGTAAAAATATTGAAGTATTTAGCATTTTCTATATTTTTATCTATATTTGTTGTATATGGATTATAATAAATCTCAATTGATTTTATTCTATTTTGTAAATCTTTAAGTAAATTATTACATTTTATTTCTATTTTCCCCTTATCAGCATACTTTTCAAATATAATATATTGAGATAAATCTGGCAAATATAAATCTTCATCAGTTTCTACAAACATAGCAAATTCATTTTCACAGCCTATTTTAGCATTTGTTGAAAAAGATGTCGCTGCTATCATAGATGCTTCCTTAAATTTTTTATAATCTTTCTCAGTATATCCTTCTGTAATACCAAGCTCTTTAAATCCATCATATGCTTTAGGATTTATTGTTACTGGATAAAAATAATGCGCTTCATTACTCACTATTTTTGTTCCTAAAGTTGAGGATTTTGCTTCTTTCTCTTCTTCTTCTTTTTTATTATTCTTCTTATTATTAGGATCTCTAAAAGGAGATAATATTTGTTGTTCTTCTGCAAAACTATCTGAATATTTATTAAATCCTTGTCCAATTTGAACTGCCCCTGTTATTGATATATTATTTCCTTCTTCTGCAAAGGTAGCTCCAAAATTTTTTACATCTATTGCTGAAAATAAATTTGTCAAAACCTTTTTACTATTCTTATCCTTTTTTAAATCTTCTCCCTTAAATAAGTATTCATATCTTTCCTTTAAAGATCTTGGAATAAACTCTATTTCTCCCTTTTTGTCTTCTTGCAATTTCATAGATTTTATATATATAACTTTTTCACCTTGTTCATTCCACATTTTTTTAATTGGATACTTAAAAGCCTTATCGCTGCCAAATATATCTCCTGAGGATGTTGTTTTTGGGTATCCTGTAAAGTCAGCATTCCAATTACTCATTCTTGAAACTATACCTAAAACTCCGTAAACTCTACTGTTCATTTTTATTTTCCTCCTTGCTTGATTTTTCATATATTAAACTACTATGAAGATATCCTGCTATTATTAAATCATCATTAACCTTGCCTTCTGGTATATAAGCAGAAACCATATACATGAGATTATCAAATCTTCTACTTATTTTTTTATCTATTGCATAATTATATTTCATAAATAATTTTTTTAATTCTACTTTGATTCTCTCATCACTTTTAGCATTAATAATTGGATTAGCTAAAGAATGAGTCTTTTTAGCCGCTTTACTTAGTGATATTAAATAATTTGCAACTTGACCTACTGCAAAATAATATTCTTTGTTATTGTCTATTGATGCTGTCTTTTCTTGAGATATTTTATCTCTTAGTGATGCCTTAACATCTAGTAACACATCAGCCATACTTTCCCCTCCTACAAAATATTCTTTTAAAGCACATCTTAAATTGAATTGTTCTCCTGCTTTAAATATATATCCATTTTCTATAGAGCCTTTTATTAAGTTTAAGCTACTATGTCCAAAAACTTTCCATACAGTAAGTTCATTCCCCTTATAAAACCAATTAAATAAACTTTTTCTAGAAAGTAATATGTTTCTTTTTAAACTATTATCATTTATATTCATATCTTTTGATTCTGTAAAATAATTAGAACTTAAAAATTTATTAAAAAATACTTTATTTATTAAATCTTTAATAGTATTACGCTTTGTAATGCTTATATTATAAGTAAGATTACTTTTATTTAAATCTATATCTATTACATTTTTAAGCTTTATAGGTTTTATATTTGCTTTGTAATGGTTTATTGTATCAAAATCATGTACTTCTACTTCTTTACCTTTTTTTATTCTAAAATATATTCCATTAAAATCATTATCTATTGATTCTTTATCACTTTTAGGATATATTCCTTTCTTATTTATATATATATTTGTCTTTCCTATTGAAACTTGATTTAAAAGATAATCAAAAAACTTTTTTTGTAATAATACTTCTTCTAATGATATTAAGTAAGGAACCTTAGTCTTTCTTGATTTATTCTCTAAATATGGCTTTTTAGAATTTAACCCCATATTATCATTAGAAAGTCCATATGTTTCTTCTTCTATTTTCACATTAAACTCTACACTGTTAAATATATTAGGTATTAAATATTTCTCATTTTCCTTTTTATATTCTTCTAATTCATATTTAAAAAATATCTTTAAATATGATTTATCTTTGCTATCCTCATCAACATAGTCTTTAATATTATGTTTAATCCATGTCTTCACATTTTCTATAAAATTTTCATTAACCTTACCATATTTATCCTCTACTTCTTTATATAATCTAAGCTTTTCTTTAGAATATTTTATTTCAGGATTTTTTAAAATTTCATAATAAGAGTCTATTACTTCATCATTGAGTTTTCCATTATTCACATTTTCCTTTTTTACAAAAAAGCTTAAATAATTATTACTGTGTATTATTTTTTTACCATCAATTGGCTTATTCATATCTATAAGTTTACTTAAATAATCAGCATTACAAATAAATTTAAAGTGTTCACTACTTCTATCTATTTCTTTTGTTTTTTTATCTTGTTTTATTTTTACTATATCTAATTGTCTAAATGTATTTTCATGAGGCTCAACTATTACATAATCTCCATCTACTGGTATATAAGAATCTGTTATAAAAGACTCTCCCTTTCTTTCATATATATTTTTAAAAGTATCAATGGCATCTTTAAGCATATAATACTCACCCCCTTACATCCATTTGTAGTTAACAAATCCCATACCCCTTGATCCCATTTCACCAAGACCTGCACCTAATGCTAAATAAGCTATTTTTTGAGATACTTCATCATTAGCTATATTTAATGTGACTTTGTCTCCTAATATAATAATATTCTTGTACTTTATTCCAATAGGCTTTCTATTATCAAATCTTATGAAATCGTATAATGGAAAATCCTCATTAATTTTTTCACCGAAAAATTGATTATATTTTTTTATAAGATTTTCTTTTACTCTTTTTTCATACTCATTTAATGATAAATTACCTTTCCCTCTCCAATATCCTTTATCTGTTTTTATTACTACTGGTGTTAATGAATATATAGTTGAAATATATTTTTGGGGAATAACCTTTACATCAATAGTTAATGCTTTAATGAATGAAGTGTATATATTTATTAATTCAGTTTTGAAATTTTTTAATACTTTCTCATCTATAGTCCTTATTTTTACCGAATATATATTTCCGGCTTTATATACTTTATCTTTTTCTAATTTATAAGGTAATGAAAAAGTATAGTATTTATACTTATTTTCATTATGTAAAGCCAATAATTCATCATCTTTACATAGAGATTTATCAATTAATTCTGTTAATTTTTCATAAGACTTGTCCACAGTTAAATCCTTAAGAAGAAATATCTTTAGTGTTAATTCATATACGTTCATTGCCTCACCTCCATCCTCTTCATTTTTACCATTTAATATCATTTAATATAGTTTATTGTATATAATTTTGTTATAATAAAAACATATAAGGTGAATTTAACGCCAATAGTACTTTCACCTTATATAAACTATTTTCAAAACATATAAAAGTAAACTCTTTTATATGTTTTCGTTATTAGATATAACTAAAAGAAAAGATCCTTTTCTATCTTCTTTTACTAAAGTTATATCTTTTTTTCTATTAAAAATAGAAAAAATTAATAACATTACTGTAAGTAGCATAAGTTTATTATTTTCAATAAATTCAATAAATTTAATAATTGTTTCTCCCAAATTTATTTCCCCTTTAATTAACGTTATAATTGATTTATACCTATAAATATATTACCATATAAATGATTTAATGTAAATATTTATCATGTTTAATATTTCCAAAATGCTAAAATATCCACCTAACCTACTAATACAATTTTAATTTAAATTTCAGCTTTTATTTTTAATATAAAAAAGATAGTTTAAATTTTGTAAAATTTAAACTATCTTTTTTAGTTATAACAATAATTCTTCTAAAACTAAATTAATATACTATTCTGTTTTTTGTACAAATACTGCTAAAAAGCCATCATTTTTAAAACAGTATTTACATCTTATGTTAAAGTTCAAATCTAATAATAAACGTAATAATGTTTAAATACATCTCATGTTAACATTTAACATATCATCTTTTATGATGAATGTCAAATGTTTTTGTGATTTAAATACATCCCATGTTAAGGTTCAACCCATTTAGAGCATATGGTTCATGGGATGGGTCAATATTTAAATACATCTTATGTTAAGGTTCAACATTAAGTATAGCAGGATTTGCAATTGTATTTTAGATTGATTTAAATACATCTTATGTTAAGGTTCAACTGTCCCGATGTCTCCACCTGATTCATCTACACTAAATATTTAAATACATCTTATGTTAAGGTTCAACAGGATTGGAGCAATATTGTTAACATATTTTATTAATTTAAATACATCTTATGTTAAGGTTCAACATGTTACTTCATACCTATAGTGGAAAAGTCTATGAAATTTAAATACATCTTATGTTAAGGTTCAACGAAAGAGGGTAAACAAGTATGGAAAATAATAATGTATTTAAATACATCTTATGTTAAGGTTCAACATTAGATAGGGGAGATAATCTTTTTAGATATGATGCATTTAAATACATCTTATGTTAAGGTTCAACGGGTCAACTTTATAGTTAAAAAGACTATCATCATTAATTTAAATACATCTTATGTTAAGGTTCAACTGTTCTACGAGAAGTAGAATACTTAGAACTTTTTTAATTTAAATACATCTTATGTTAAGGTTCAACCAAGCATATCATTCATTACTTTCTCAACATCTTCATTTAAATACATCTTATGTTAAGGTTCAACTCGTACCTTTTTCTTAAATCTTCTACTTTTTTAGATATTTAAATACATCTTATGTTAAGGTTCAACATCATAGCTCATATTAATAATTTCATTTTTAGATGTATTTAAATACATCTTATGTTAAGGTTCAACTCACCTATTTTCATAATGATTACCTCCTAATTCAAATTTAAATACATCTTATGTTAAGGTTCAACATGGTTAAGGTGTATAATGAAAATGAAGAATGGCTATATTTAAATACATCTTATGTTAAGGTTCAACTACCTAAAATACAACTATTTATTTTTTATAGATAATATTTAAATACATCTTATGTTAAGGTTCAACCATTGAAAAATAGCCATTCTTCATTTTCCATTATACATCCAAACTATTGATTTTACTAGGTTTTATTGTTTTTTTACCAGTGATTTTTATTTTTTAAAGTTAATAAGTAAAATACCTTTTAAACTTAGTATTTTCAAGGCATTATAAGTTTTTAGTGAATATTTCATTGGTAAAATTCATTAATTTTATATTTTTATTTTTCTCACTTATTAAAAAGTAACTTCTAGATGGGACTAACCCTTTGGATAACTTTCCTTCTTTACAAATTTTAATTATGCAATCTAACTACTATATAATCTATATATTTAAAAAATTACAAATATAAGCACAATTTTTTGTTAGTCTTTTTTCTCAACTGATAACAAAAATTTTATGTATAAATTTAAGTTGGAGATTATATAGGGTTCCAAGCATGTGAGTAAAGCTAAGCCATATTTTTCATGTTTTTCATAACTTTTTTAGTTATAAAAACAAATAAAAAAGCCACTCCTAATA
>NZ_LFRG01000219.1:0-528 GCF_001573875.1 Clostridium sp. ATCC 25772 | reverse complement strand
TTTAGAGTATTTACATATCCTAAATAAGGCATTGTATAACCACACATAGTCATTGGTGTTATTTCTATTTTCCACCATCTAGTATTATCAAAACTTTCATTTACAAATGGTTTTACCTCTTTAAACATCTTTAATCCTTTTTTTATTTGTCTAGGCATCAATAGGTTTCTTATTTTAGTTGTTTCAACTTCTTCATATTCTATATTTTCATTTACCTGTTTTATATCCTCAACTTGTTTACTATATTTATTTTGTTTTTGTTTTTGACTTTGGTTTTGATTTCTATGATTGTTATTAGAAGTATATTCTTGTTTAGGTTCTTCATATTCTTCTATCTCTTCTTCTTCTTGATCATCATCTTCTACTTCTATATACTCTAAATATTCGTATTCATATTCACTATCTTCGTCTTCTACATCAATATACTCCACTTCTTCGTATTCATATTCATCATCTTCTATTTCTTCATATTCTCCGTATTCTTCATTTTCAGCAAATATTAGTTCTTCATAATTTTCTAATTTACTT
>NZ_LFRG01000218.1:0-530 GCF_001573875.1 Clostridium sp. ATCC 25772 | reverse complement strand
GTTTATTTGATTACTTTGGCCCAGAAGATGCAAAACACATAATAGTTGCAATGGGTTCAGTGACTGAAACTATAGAAGAAACTATAACTTATTTAAATGGACAAGGTGAAAAATATGGATTAGTAAAAGTTCATTTATATAGACCGTTTTCTATAAAACACTTTATGGATGTAATACCATCAAGTGTAGAAAGAATTTGTGTTTTAGATAGAACTAAAGAACCAGGATCTATAGGAGAACCATTATACTTAGATGTAAAATCAGCATTTTATGAAAATGAAAAAACACCTATGATAATAGGCGGGATATATGGACTTGGATCTAAGGATACAACTCCAGCAGATATAAAATCTGTATATGACAATTTAAAATCTAGTAACCCTAAAAATCAATTTACAGTAGGTATAGTAGATGATGTAACTAATAAATCTATAGATGTAGATAGAAACTTTAAAATAAGACAAGAAGGAACTATAAGATGTAAGTTCTGGGGATTAGGATCAGATGGTACAGTTGGAGCTAACAAACAA
>NZ_LFRG01000217.1:0-508 GCF_001573875.1 Clostridium sp. ATCC 25772 | reverse complement strand
CTTATTTGTAGGTGGAGAAAAAAGTGGATTCTTTGTAGGTCATACAGAAGCTATATGCACAGGATCTCTATCTGGGCACAATGCAGCTAGAAATGCTATAGGTATGTATTTACTTCAATTACCAACTAATATTGCAATTGGAGACTTTATATCTTATGCTAATCAAGAATTAAAAGAAGAACATGCGGATAGATTAAAGTTTACTTTTGCAGGAAGTGTCTACTTTAATAGAATAGATAAAGAAGAAATAGAAACTAGAGTTAAAAAGGCAGGGTTAGAAGGGGTTTTCAATAAAAAAATAATAAAATAAATAAAAGGAGATAACTTTTGTTATCTCCTTTTATTTATTGTAGCGTTTTAAGCTTAAAGAATAGAAAAAATATCTAATGCAGCAATAGTAAAACTCATCACTGTATTAAATAAAGAAAAAAACTGTATTATACTATAAAGTTTATAGTTATGTATCGTATCATATAAGCTTATACATCCAATAGTCAATAAGCCTACA
>NZ_LFRG01000216.1:0-531 GCF_001573875.1 Clostridium sp. ATCC 25772 | reverse complement strand
TAGCTGTTAAATCAGAAGTTGATGTTCCTGTGAAACTTATAGGTGTTGGAGAGAAAGTAGAAGACTTACAAGATTTTGATTCAAAAGCATTTATAGATGCGTTATTTGGGAACTAATTAGCTTTTTAAAATAATTGTTGACAACTTTATTAGTATGATATAAAATACAATGTGTAAAGGAATTAACCTTTACAGTAAAGCAAGTGGGAAGTGTAATAATGAATCTAGAAAAATTAGTAGAAATTGGGTTGTTATTTGAACAATACAAAATGCTTCTAACTGATAAGCAAAGAGAAATTGTATCACTTTATTACAATGAAGATTATTCTCTTGGAGAAATCAGTGAAAATCTAAGTGTTTCAAGACAAGGAATATATGATACATTAAAGCGTTCTGAAAAAATTTTGAAGGATTATGAAGCAAAATTAGGCTTAGTTAAAAAGTCAAAAGAACGTGAAAAAATTACACAAGACATATATAATAAAGTTGTTGACATTAAACAAGATTTATTGCAAAATAGAGATTGTGCTAA
>NZ_LFRG01000215.1:0-530 GCF_001573875.1 Clostridium sp. ATCC 25772 | reverse complement strand
TTATAAGTTGTCTTTCTCTAAGATGACATTTCCTCATCAAATGATGAAGTTAATATTATTAGAACAAGTTTATAGAGCATATAGAATAAACAATAATGAACCGTACCATAAATAACGGAGTGTAGAAGAATTTCAAGTATTATTATGACTTTGAGGAGATACTATGGAGTTAAACAATTTATTGAATGTAAAAAATAGAGAAGAACTAAGAGCTTGGTTAAATAAAAATCATAAAATAGAAAAGGAATGTTGGGTAATTGTTAACAGAGGAAAAGCTAAAATTAATGGCGAATTTATATATTTAGATTTAGTTGAAGAAGCTATGTGTTTTGGTTGGATAGATAGTACATGTAAGAAAATAGAAGAAGGAATTACTGCTCAACGCATATCTCCACGTCGTAAAAATAGTTCATGGACTGAATTAAATAAGGAAAGATGTAGAAGACTTGAAAAAATAGGACTGCTGACAGAATCAGGAAGATCTATTTTACCTGATATATCAATGAAATCATTTGACATAGATGAAGATG
>NZ_LFRG01000214.1:0-533 GCF_001573875.1 Clostridium sp. ATCC 25772 | reverse complement strand
TATTAACTTTTCCATAATTTGAAATTTTATTATTTGAATCTAAACAAGGTTTAATATTTCTAAATAGATTTATACTATCTAAGTTTTTGCCAATATCCTTTGGATATGCCATTCTTATATCTTTTAGTAAAAATTGTATTTTTCTATTTCCCATGTAGTTATTTTCATCTAATTGGAATAATACATCAACTTTATCCCCTATCTCAAATTGCTCAGACATATATGCCATGTTAAATCCTATACATTCATATACGTTATTTTTTTCTAAGTTTAATTTTAAGTGATTTTTATCTTTTCCTAGCCTAAAAATACCTCTTATTTCTAATTCCCTCATTATAAATCTAGGACTTGGATTACTCATTCCAAAAGGCTCTAAACTATGAAGTTCTTCTATTAAATTAAAATCTATAGAACCTTCATTTAATTCAAACTCTACAGATATATTTTCTACCATATCATCTTCTGTAAGCTGATAGTTTGCAATTTCATTAACTTTTCTTCTTAAGGTTTCTATTTTTTTAGAATCCATGGAT
>NZ_LFRG01000213.1:0-533 GCF_001573875.1 Clostridium sp. ATCC 25772 | reverse complement strand
TAGGGCATATGCATTGTATTTTAAGAAAACTAGAGATATTGGTAAAACTATTGAGTACTTTGAGCAATTAGAGGAGTATGGTAAAAAAGAAGGGGATATATATATATGCCAATTTTCTATAAAGGAAAGGATAGAAATTTATAAAAAGTTAAAAAACCATTATGAATATGATAAATTAGTACAAAAATTTTATAAAAATGAATTGGACATGTCAAAAATAAATAATAAGCAATATGAATTTCATTTGAATAACAAGATAAAAGAAGAAGAAGACATAAGTATTATGAAAAAAACTAGCACATTAATAATAATAAGCAATTTGTTTTTAATTGGAATTATTATACTAGTATATAAAAAGATGAAAAAATCTAGATATGAATCGATGAAAGACCCGTTGTGCAATGTTTATAATAGACGGTATTTAGAACTATATAAAAAAAATGTAAAAATTAAAGATGTTCCAATATCAGTATTTATGATAGATGTAGACTATTTTAAATTATATAATGATAACTATGGTCATCAGCGTGGAG
>NZ_LFRG01000212.1:0-533 GCF_001573875.1 Clostridium sp. ATCC 25772 | reverse complement strand
TATGCAACGTTATGATAATGTTGTTGATTTAATTAAACATGATGAAACATTATCATCAAAAGCAATAGTAAAACCTAAAGACGATGGTAAGATGTTAACCAAATACAGTAGAACTAATGAGACAGCAAAAGATGAGAATGGAAATACAATAAATATAGTAAATCTTAATGACAATAAGGTTAAATATACACTTGATATAAACCCTAATAATCAAAGTGTAACAAATGCAATTATTGAAGATAACATTCCAGATGGAATGAAATTAGTAGATGGAAGCATTATGGTAGGTACATATGATATATCTGATAACTTTGAATGGGTAACAGATAAAATGAAAGATAAGATAAAATTTGAAAATAATAAGCTAACTGTTAATATAGGGAATACAGATAAGCATTATTTAATTTATTATGACTTAGAAGTTACACAGAGACAAAAGGCTTACACAAATAAAGCTAAATTAAGTTATGATAATACATCTAAAGATGTTCAAAATGTTGTAAGATATGAAATGAATGCAGGGGCTATATCAA
>NZ_LFRG01000211.1:0-535 GCF_001573875.1 Clostridium sp. ATCC 25772 | reverse complement strand
TTTTTCGCTAAATCCAGCTATATTCATAGCTTCTCTGCCAGCGTAGTGAACTATAGTTTTTACCATTTGAGGCTTACATGCCAATGTATTTTCACAAAACAAATGTACTCCATCTCTAAATAATTCTTCTCCACAGCTAGGACATACCTTAGGCTCTTCTATATCAATACTTCCTTCTAGTGACTCCTCTACTACTCCCATGATTTCTGGAATTACATCATTAGATCTTCTAACAAACACTGTAGCTCCAATTTTAACTCCCTTACGTTGAATGTCATCTAAGTTGTTTAAAGTAGCCCTTTTAACTGTTACCCCCCCTAATTCTACTGGCTCAAGAATTGCTGTAGGACTAACTCTGCCACTTCTACCTACATTCCATTCTACATCCAAAAGTTTAGTGGTTGTTTCCTCAGCCTCAAACTTATATGCTATTGCCCATTTAGGAAACTTAATTGTATATCCTAATACTTCTCTAGTTTTTATGTCATCAACAGCTATAACTACCCCATCTATGTCATAATTTAAGTTACTTCTA
>NZ_LFRG01000210.1:0-537 GCF_001573875.1 Clostridium sp. ATCC 25772 | reverse complement strand
ATCCTATAGGATTTCCTGAATATGTGTGGCTATGCATAAATGCTTTATATGTATTGTAATCATCATAAAACGCATTGTATATACTATCTTTAGTAAGAACTAACGCCATAGGAACATATCCTGCTGTTAAACCTTTTGATAAACACATAAAATCAGGAGTTATATTTGCATGTTCACAAGCAAACATTTTTCCTGTACGCCCAAATCCAACAGCTATTTCATCTGCGATTAAATGTATATCATACTTATCACATAACTTTCTTAGTTTTTTTAAGTATATAGGTGAATAAATTTTCATACCTGCTGCACCTTGTAACATAGGTTCTACTATTATTGATGCAATTTCTTCATGGCTTTCTTTTACATAGTCTTCCATACTTTCAAAGCATTCAGCATCACAAGTTTTTCTTTCTTTATTGTATTTACATCTGTAACAATCTGGTCCATCTACTCTTTTAGTATCTAACATAATAGGCTTGTACACTTTGCTATATAAGTCTAAATCTCCAACAGAAAGAGCCCCTATAGTTTCTCCAT
>NZ_LFRG01000021.1:0-57044 GCF_001573875.1 Clostridium sp. ATCC 25772 | reverse complement strand
TTTAACTTTAGATAGGCTTGTAGATGATAATGACACATTTACTGTTATAGATGCTATGGAAGAAGCAATTAGCAAAGAAAATGTTAGACTTTGCTATGTTGAAGGTATTCTTAAAAATTGGAAAATTAACGGTAAAAAGATAATGCAAAGGCAATATAAAAATTCATCTTCTAACAACGATACATTTAATAATTTTCATCAAAGGAAATATGATTTTGATAAATTAGAAAAAGAACTTTTAGGTTATGATTTTTGTTAATGCACCAGCCATAAGATTGTAATTCTAAAACTTATCCGTTTATCAATGAGAAGTTTTAAATCTAAATCAAAACTTTTAAACGGACAATGATTAAAGATCTCTATGCCATAACAAGATGGATAGGTTCATTTGTGGCTAGTTATATAATAAAATAAACAAATCACTAGTACTTTTATTAAATATTTGCCATTACATGATTCTAAGAAAATGAACCTTCACTCCATCTGACGTTAAGATTTAATGGTAGATAACTACGCTAGATTCATGAAAGTTACAAAATTTAAATACATCTTATGTTAAGGTTCAACTTGTATTTTATGAAGAACCTCTCTAGCTCTTTCCTTATTTAAATACATCTTATGTTAAGGTTCAACTATATTTCATTAATATTAGCTATTTCATTTTTTTTCATTTAAATACATCTTATGTTAAGGTTCAACTTTATGATCGAATAATTCCTTACGATGTAAATTTATTTAAATACATCTTATGTTAAGGTTCAACCAAGATTAGAAATATTAGACCCAGAAGCAGTAAAATTTAAATACATCTTATGTTAAGGTTCAACTTATATTTTTTCATTGCTCAATAATTCCTATTGCTATTTAAATACATCTTATGTTAAGGTTCAACTATAACCTTTACTATAATAAATTAAATTTAAACTGCATTTAAATACATCTTATGTTAAGGTTCAACTGGTAGCAAAATCATAATGGATGAAGGATTATCACCATTTAAATACATCTTATGTTAAGGTTCAACCCAGGATTTAAAATCAATATACGAAGTTTTTCCTTTATTTAAATACATCTTATGTTAAGGTTCAACAAATTTAAATTATGAAATAAATGAAAGTGAAAAGAGAATTTAAATACATCTTATGTTAAGGTTTAACTTACAATATATATGAATATAATGATGGTGATTTAAATTTAAATACATCTTATGTTAAGGTTCAACTTACTTTTTGAGACTGGATTAGTGGTTAATATCATAATTTAAATACATCTTATGTTAAGGTTCAACTCATCAGCTTTCTCAAAACTTGGCATTCCTAATTGATTTAAATACATCTTATGTTAAGGTTCAACTAGAAGAATAATGGACGGTAAAGAAGTATTAAACATATTTAAATACATCTTATGTTAAGGTTCAACTTGATGTATACTTTTTATAATCCATATTTTACCATATTTAAATACATCTTATGTTAAGGTTCAACATATTTTAGACATTTCACACGCTCCACTTTTAATAAGATTTAAATACATCTTATGTTAAGGTTCAACGGGACAACAGGTAAAAATTACATAGAAGTAATTTAATTTAAATACATCTTATGTTAAGGTTCAACCATTGAAAAATAGCCATTCTTTATTTTTTATTATACATCTTAACCATTGATTTTGCTAGGTTTTATTGTTTTTTTACCAGTGATTTTTATTTTTTAAAGCAAACCAGCAAAACACCTTTTAAACTCAGTAATTTCAAAGCATTACAAGTTTTTAATGAATATTTTACTGGTAAAATTCATTATTTTATTTAAAATAACATTTTATTTGTAAATTCCTCTTCAAAGGTGATTAGACCCTTATCTTCATTATTTTTTATTTTTTCAAACTCTTCTTTAAAGACTACTTTAGCTTTTTCTGTATCTTTATTTATTTTTGCTTCATAGGTAGCTAATGCTCTTGCTTTTGTTATAGCTTTGCTATTTTCTATAAAACTTTTGTTGTTATCATAATATTCTTTTGCTTTTTCTATATTATCTTCTATTACTGCATAATAAAAGAATATATCATGTGTGTAGGTAAACATTGTTCCTGTAAGTGGTGTTATATCATATTCACTATCAAATTCTATTATAGTTTTAATTTTTTCTTTTCCACTTTCCATATCTAAATTATGTATAGCTTTAAGATATCTATAATATTCTAAGGCAACAGAGCAATATTTTGAAGCCTTTTCTTTATTACCATTTAGATATTTATCATTTAATTTATTAGGTTCTACCCCTTCCTTTATTAAATATTCTAAAAGTAATAAATCTACTGCTTCATTATCTTTAACTAAAGAATATATCCAATAACCGTCATTTAACATATACTTTGATTTGTAAATTACTAAATTAAGTATAAATAACATAATTCCTACAACTGAATTTAAAGCAAATAATATATTAGTGTATGGATTGTTTATAATAAAGATTAAAATTAAAGTTATAATTGAAAATATTAAATTAAAAAGCCCACCACCTAAAAACATCTTTATCATGGAGTTTTTATGAAAGTTTTTACTATTTATATTTAAAACAGCTTGTCCACCATAAGCAGTACCTTTTAATTTTGTATCCTTTTTTATCTTTAACTTACCATTATCATCTTTTAAAATAGTAAACGATAATACTTTTAGCTCTTTAAACTCATATCCACTTATTACTCCTAATACTATATGTCCTATTTCATGAATTATTATATTAAATATCATAGATATAGAAGTAAAAATTACTACTAAGCATAATCTAAGAATTATTGGTATTTGAAAAACGCTTAATTTAGCTCCAGAAAAAAATCCAACTATAGCAAATAATATAATCATAATTATAATTGGTATTTTAGTTTCATATCTTTTTTTAACCATTAAGTCCTCCTCTAAATTTTATTTTTCCTTAATACTACTCATTATATAATATATTTACAACATTATATATACAATTATTAACTTTTATATATAATGTTACTACTTTTACTATATTTTATAGAGTTCAAGTTGACTTTCCAAATTATCCATTCAAAAACTTAAATACCTAAAATAGTGAGACATGCTCAGACTCATTTAGAATTCAACACTGCATCTTGTATAAAATATTTTAAGATTATTGAATAAATTTAAATTGGAGCTTGTTTCCCTATATAGGGTTCCAAGTTGACTTTTAAAATTATCCATTCCAAAACTTGGATACCTAAAATAGTGAGACATGCTCTGAATCGCTTAGAATTCAACACTATATTTTGTATAAAAATATTTTGAAGTTATTGAATAAATTTAAATTTGAGCTTGTTTCCCTATATTTGTTTTAGCTTTTTTAAAAGTTTCAAGCCACCTTTTCACAAAATTTTGAGAAGGTGGCTTAGTTAATTTATATTTTATACATTTTCTAATCTTATATTTTCTATTATATTTTCTTTTTTCAATTTTGAAATTGGAAAATATCCAGCTATAAGAACTATAAAGAATATCCCTATTATAGAAATTATTATTGATGTATATGGAAATACAAACTTGATATTTACTAACATACTCATTGATTTTTGAATGCCATAGCATAAAAGCAGCCCTATAGGTATGGCTATTATAAGGGACATAACACCATAATATATACTCTCTAAATATAGTATTTTATTTAACCCTTGCGGTGTTATACCAATGGATTGTATCATAGCAAATTCTCTTTTTCTAAGAGCAATATTAGTTTGTATTGTATTTATTATGTTAGATACACCTATAAGTGTTACCACTGCTATAAATCCATTTAAAAATATCATTATACCAACCTTACTTCTATGCATATATTCCTTTTCGCTTGTTAAATCAATTATATTAAAGCTTGAATATTCCTGTGATATTTTTTCTAACTGTGTTTTTGTTTCTTTTGGATTCGATGACTTTATGCTTATTGAATTATTAACTTCAACAGTACTATCTTGTTTTTTCACTTCATTTAATACACTATCAAAAACTTTATCAGAAGTTATAAGTATAGGTCCTTTTAAAGCATTATCTACGCCAGTTGGAACTTCATTTGTAAGAGCCACTATTTTAACTTTTACTGATATATTTTTATCCTTTTTGGTTAAAGTTATATAATCTCCAACTTTTAAATTAAACATTTCAATATCTGATATTTTACCATTATCTATAATCTTATTTGTGAAAACTAAAATAGCACCATTATCTTTTAAAGCTTCTTCTTCATTAAAATTTCCATCAATTAATTTTTTATTAATTATATCAAACTCTTTCTCTCCAACAGTCATATAATTAGCAGCTAAATTTACATTTTCCTCATTTTCAACTAGTTCCTTTGCCTCATCTGTAAAATTTGATAATTTTATAATTGAATTGCAATTTAAAAGTTTTAAATTTGAAACACGTTCAATTCCATCTACTTTGCAAATCTTATCTTTAACATCATCTTTTAAATTATCATATATAGGTATAAAAAAATCATAATTGGATAAAGAATACATTGAGTCAAAAGCAGTAGTAAAAACACTTAACATTCCATTAAAAGTTAAGAATAGTATTATACTAAATACTAAAGATGCAATAGTAACTCTATATTTTCTTTTATTTCTCTTTAAATTTTTATATGCAAATTGTCCTTCTACACCTAAAACAAGTTTTATTAATTTGCCTGATTTTACTTTTTTTAATTTATAGTCTGTATTTCCTCTAATTCCATCTATTATAGAGACCTTTGATGCTTTTTGTGCAGGAGCTAAAGCAGAGATTAACACTGTAATAAATACAACTATAAAACTTATTAAAATAATTTTACCACTTATAACAGTTTGTAAATTTAATGACCCTATCATTGAATCTTTTAAAAAATAATTCATAAGTTTAAAAAGTAAATTTAATGTTGCAGTTCCAAAGAAAATCCCTATTGGTATTCCAATTAAGCTCATAAGTATTCCTTCTGCAAAAACCATTTTTTTAATTTGTGATTTTGTTGCACCTACTGAAGCCAATGTTGAAAACAATTTTTTTCTTTCTACTATTGATATTGAAAAAGAATTATAAACAGTAGCTATTGTTGCAATTAATACTAAAGATCCAATTATTATTGACATAGTTAATAATACACCGTTTAAATTTTCTGAATCGCTTTGACCATAACAATCTAGTAATCTATCATTATACTCAATAGGTAATTTACCATCAATCTTTTCTATATTTAAATCCTTTGCAATACTTTCAAATTCTGCTCTTATATTTCTGTTACTTTTTAGCTTTACATATACATCATAATTTGTAGAATTATCAACGTTGTTTAAATTACTTAATGCCATAAACACATTATTACTTCTACTTTCTATTCCTATACTATCTAATAGCCCTACAATTTTTAAAGTTCTATTTTCTAATTTTTTATTTTCATTTAATACATCTAAAGTTATACTATCTCCTATTTTTTTATTGCCTAACACTTTTAAAGCTTTATTAGTGACTGCTATTTCATCTTCTTTTTTAGGAAATTCTCCTTCTTTTACATTATACGGTTGTAATGTTTCATTAAACTTATTTACTTTGTTTATAACAATACTTTTTCCTTTTTCATTAGGAACTTCGCCTATATAAGAGGTATTCCATATTAGTTCCTTTTCAACTTTTACATGATTTTTTAGAACATTAACTTTATCTCCTTTTAGATTTTTGAATATACCATAGTAATCTCCATTGTCATTAATAACATCTCTTGTCATAGTTTCTTGCATACTTACAGCTATTGTTCCTATTCCTGAAAGTAATGCTGCAGAAAGTATTATTCCTATAATAGTTACTATAGTTCTTTTTTTATTTTTTTTAATATATTTCATTGTCAGTGATAAGTAAAAGCCCATAACTATATCACCTCATCTTCACTTAATATTCCATCTTCTATTCTAACTATTCTATCTGCCTGAGATGCAACATTTAAATCATGGGTTATAAGTATTAATGATGTATTATACTTTTTAACTGTTAATTTTAAAAGTTCCATTATTTCCTTAGTACTTTTACTATCTAAGTTACCAGTAGGTTCATCAGCTAAAATTACAGAAGGTTTATTTATAAGAGCTCTACCTATGGCTACTCTTTGTTGTTGTCCTCCTGATAGTTGATTTGGAAGATGATTTTCTCGCTCTTTAAGTCCTAATGTATTTAATATGTCTTCAAGATACTCTTTATCTATCTTTTTGCCATCTAATTCTGCTGGAAGTGTTATATTTTCCTTTGCTGTTAATACAGGAATTAGGTTGTAGAATTGAAATATTATTCCTAAATTTCTTCTTCTAAAAACTGCTAATTTCTTTTCTTTTAACGAACCTAAATTTACATCTTCAACAAAAACTTTTCCTTCAGTTGGCTTGTCTACCCCTCCTAATAAATGCAATAATGTTGATTTTCCAGAACCACTAGCACCTATTATGGCAACAAACTCTCCTTTATTTACAGAAAAATTAACATCTTTTAATGCATATACTTTATTATTATTATCTCCATATATTTTTGATAAATTTCTAGCTTTAAGTATTTCCATTTTTACAACATCCTTTCTAAAACTTAATAAGTTATTTTTTCAACTTACATTATTAAGTGTAATCCTTTAAGATTACTTTATAGTGAATATTTTAGTGACAAATTAGTCACTAATCTTTATAAACTATTTTAGAAAGCTTATAATAAATTCTGCACCTTTACCTTCATGACTTTTTACATATATAGAACCATTCTGATTTTCTATTATAGTTTTAGAAAGGGCAAGCCCTATTCCAACACTATCACTCTTATTAATATTGCTACTTTTATAAAATCTTCTAAATATGTTATGTAAATCTTTTTTACTAATTCCAATACCGTTATCCTTTATTTTAATTTCAGAATAAAGGTTGTTTTCCTCATAATTTATAATTATAGTTCCATCTTTGGGAGTATGCTCTACAGAATTTTTCATTATATTAGTAAAGGCTTCTATAGACCATTGTGTATCTCCTATATAATAAGAATCTTCATTTCCATTTAAAATAATTTCTATATTTTTTTCCTTTATAAAAGACCATAATGAAGATTTAACTTCACTTATTAAATTTTTAATATTTATTTTTTCTTTTTTAAATTTAACTACACCTGCATCTAATCTTGAAAGTTTTAATAAACTCTTTATAAGCCATTCCATTCTTTTAAGCTGAATTTCACTATTTTCTAAAAACTCTTTTCTTATATTCCAATCCATTTTAGGGTTAATCATAAGTTCATTAAACATTATAAGTGATGTCATTGGTGTTTTTAATTGATGAGATATGTCTGCCATAGTGTCACTTAAAAACACTTTTATTCTTTTTTCTTTATCTAAATGTTCCTTTAAAATGGAGGTCATTTTAACAATATTACTTTTTAAAATACCAATATCACCATCACTATAGGAATCTAAATTATAATTATAATTTCCCTTTATTATGCTTTCAGTAAAATTTATACCTAAATATATTTCTTTATAATAAATTTTTAGTATTATGATTATGATAATTAGAAACAACATGAATATTGTAAAAATTAAAGCCATGGTAAAAAACATATAATTTTTAAATGTATGTTTTACTATAGGTTCATTTTCAAAGTTCATATCATTATAATAACCGTATTGTTTTAACAAACTCGTTCCTTTTAAAACATGAATTTTATCTTTTTTATTATCAGAGATAGTTAATCTTACTATTGTTTCTTTCTCCATAGGATATTTATCAGAAATAGCTCCTACAAGTGCTGATTTATAATTTATAACTTCTTTTTTCATAGCATTACAAAAATATATAGACATGATTGTAGCAAAAACTGTAGCTATTAAAAATACTATTAAAAATAAAGTTAAAATTTTCTTTACCTCTGGATTTTTTAAAATTTTACTCATTTATTAATCTTCACTCCTTCTACATTGCCACTTATAACCTAGTCCCCTAATAGTTATAATATATTTAGGATTAGAAGGATCATCCTCTATCTTTCTTCTTAGTCTTTTAATATAAACACTTAAAGTATTATCGTTTACAAACTCACCTGAATCATCCCATAATTTATCTAATATAACTTCTCTTGTAAGGGTTATATCAAAGTTATTTATAAATAAGAGTAAAAGTTTATACTCTGATGATGTTAAAATGATTTCTTCACCTTTTTTTAAAACCTTCATAGCTAAAGTATCTATTTTTAAATCATCAAATTTTAAAATCTTCTTTTCTTCATAATTGATTAATTTCTTTTTCCTTCTTATAACTGCATTAATTCTTGAAATAAGTTCTCTTACTCTAAAAGGTTTTGTAATATAATCATCTCCACCAATATCTAATCCCATTACTATATTAACTTCTTCATCACAAGCAGTTAAAAAAATAATACCTACATCGCTATTTCCCCTAATTTCATTGCAAAAATCATAACCATTTCCATCAGGCAAATTTATATCTAAAAGCAATAGACTATAGTTATTATCCTTTATAAAATCTCTAGCAATGTTTAAAGTCTTTGCAATATCCACATAAAAGCCTTCCTGCTCTAATGAATATTTTATTCCTAAAATTATTGAACTATCATCTTCTACAAGTAAAATTTTTTCCATAATAACCTCCATAATTTTTCAATCTTAAAAAACTGATACTTAAGGTGAAGTATATCATCTTAAATACCAGTTTAAATTTATTCTGTTAAGGATTTAAAATCCATATTTATTTTTCTAAAGTACACTTTATAACTGTACCTTTATTAACAACTTTTCCCTTAGCTATATTTTGAGATTTTACAATTCCTGTACCTTCAAATTCACCTTTTAATCCCAATTTATTTAATATTTCATTTGTTTCTGTCTCACTATAATTAGCTAAATTTGGTACTTCAACCATTTTATCAACATTGTTTAGCTTTCCTAATTTAACAATTATTTCAGTTCCTTCACTTAAAGTGTGACCTGGCTTTGGTAAAATATCTGTAATATACTCACCTTCACCATCTAATTTGTAATTTAGTCCACTTGCTTTTATTAAATCTATTCCTTCTGATTGTTTTAATCCTCTACCCTCTGGAACTATTACATCTTTACCTGTACCAGCTTTATTAGATGAATAACTAGGATTTAAAGCTAAATAATTACCAAGCTCTTCAAACAACATTTTACCTATTGGAGCTGCTGTTTGACTAGCATAATATGCTGATGAATCTGGCTCATCTACAGAAATTAAAATTGTTACTTGTGGATCATCTACTGGCATCATGCCAACATATGATGAAACATATTTTCCAGCAGCATATCCACCGTTCCCAGCTTTCTCAGCAGTTCCAGTTTTACCACCAGTCTTATATTCTTTTACATATGCACTTGTTCCACCATTAGCTTCAACTGTAGATTCAAGTTGTTTTTTTATTTCATCTAAGCTTTCTTTTTTAACACCATTATCTGTAACCGTTGCTTTATAATTTTGGTCTACTATTTTATTTCCAGACTCATCATAATGAGCTATCTCTTTCATAACATGTGGTGTTATAAGCTTTCCACCATTAACTATGGAGTTAAATGCTTGCATAAATTGCATTATAGTAACTGTATTAGTTTGTCCAAAAGAAATTGTAGCAAGATCTACATTACTTATTTGCTCAGGAGTTTTTACAATTCCTATAGCTTCACCTGGAAGATCTATTCCTGTCTTTTTACCAAAGCCAAACTGCTCTATATACTTATATAAGGTTTCCTTACCCATTTTTGCTCCAAGTTCCATGAACCCAACATTACAAGATTGTTCCATAATTTGTTCAAAAGTAAGAGGTCCATGACCGTTTCTATCCCAACAATGTATTGTTTCATTATCTATTGTTAAACTTCCGTTACATTGAAAAACATCACCGGCGTGTGCTGTTCCAGTTTCTAGTGCTGCTATAGAAGTTATAACCTTAAATATAGATCCTGGTTCAAAGGCATCATTAACTGCCCTATTTCTCCAAAGTTGTTGAAGTTCTTCACTATTTAAATCTCCGTCCCAAGGAGCATTAGGATTATAATCTGGTTTATTTGACATTCCTAAAATTTCTCCAGTATTAGGATTCATTACTATAATTGAAACTGCTTTTGCACTATTATCATCTAACGCTTTTTGTGCAGCCTTTTCTGTGAAAAGTTGAATATTTTCATCTAATGTTAATATAACATCCCTGCCATCTACCGGTTGTGTATAATCTACTGTTTCATATGGAATATTTTCATCAAAAGCATCAAGTTCATCAATTTTTATTCCTGGAACACCAGATAAATATTTATTATAGTATAATTCAACACCAGTTAATCCTTCACCATCTGAATTAGTATGTCCTAATACATGTGATGCAAAATTATTATTTGTATAGTATCTTTTAGTATCTGGAGATATTATAAACCCTATAAGACCATTTTTCTTTTGATAATCTTGAATTTTATCTGCTATTTCTTTTTCTATTCTTCTTTTTAAAATTATATTGTTTACTGGATCTCCATTAGGTAATTTAGCTGTCATCATTTTATTAACTTCATCTTTCTCCATACCTAATATACCTGCAACAGCAGAAGAAACTTCTGTCATCTTCATATTTTCTCTTTCTAAAGACTCTCTAAGTGATTTTAAATCTACGTCAACCCTGTAAACATCTACACTTACCGCTAGTTCATTTCCTTCCCTATCTAATATGCTTCCTCTTTTAGCACCTACTGTAACATTATTATTCCATTGTATAACTGCCTGATTTTTATAGTTATCACCTTTAATTATCATTACATATACTAATCTTATAAATAAATATATAAATAGAGTTATTGAAATTCCTATTATAACTAAAATTCGTTTTCTCATACTTTTCTTGTTAATCCAATTTTCTTTTGCCACTTATTCGCCCTCCATAAAAATTATTTTTCCCCCTAATTTTTAAAAGCTTGTACATAAACATACTATAGTTTCTCTAGAATTTTAACCTATACATAAATTAAGTGAAAATTTTTCATGTATAAATTATAATTAGAGCTTACACCTCTATGTATAAAACCAAATTAACCTATAACTCTTACAACTTTTACAATTTAATTAACTGATATGCTTTACTTGGCATTTTTTTCATATACTTAAAATATTATATCATATAAGATATTTTAAATAAATTAGTAATCTGTATATAATTATATTAATTTACATAAAAAAATCCTAAAATGCTTTATTAAATTCACATTTTAGGATTTCTTTTATACAAATAATTTAGCTATTAATACAAGTATAGCTGAAAATAAAGCAGTAACAGGTATAGTTAAAACCCATGTCCATACTATATTTTGAGCAACAGACCATTTTACAGATTTTATATTTTTAGATGCTCCAACACCCATAATAGTTGTTGAAATTATATGTGTTGTACTTACTGGAGCATGAAATAACGTAGCTCCTAATATTACTGTTGCCGCTCCTGTTTGAGCTGCAAAACCATTTACCGGGTTAAGCTTTGCCATTCCACTTCCCATAGTTTTTATTATTTTTTTACCACCTACGGAAGTTCCAAGAGCCATTGATAACGCGCAACTAGCTATAACCCATGTAGGAACTTTAAATTCACTTATAAATCCACCGCTTAATAAGGCCATCGTTATCATTCCCATAGATTTTTGTGCATCATTTCCTCCATGGTTTAGTGCCATAAAAGATGCTGCTACAATTTGAAGTTTTTTGAAAAATTTATTTACAACCTGTACTTTAAATGGTTTTAAAATCCAATTTAATAATACCATTATTATATATCCTGCAACAAAACCTATAACTGGAGATAAAAATAACCATAAAATTACACTATGAAAAAGATTATACCAATTAACTACATCCAGTGTATATGTATAAGCAATTCCTCCACCAACTAAGGCTCCTATAAGGGCATGTGAAGAACTGCTTGGTATTGCAAAATACCAAGTTAAAAGATTCCATGCAATAGCTGCTATTAAAACTATCATAATAACCCATTGTGGTATAGCACTATGACTTACAATATTATCACCTACTGTTTTAGCAACTGCCGTTCCCATAAAGGCTCCTATAAAGTTGAATACTGCACATAATAAAATCGCCACTTTAGGAGATAATGCTCTTGTTGAAATTGAAGTTGCTACTGCTGTAGCTGTGTCATGAAATCCATTAATAAAATCAAATATTATTACTAACACAACTATTATTGCAGTTATTAAAAATGTACTATGCATGTTTCATGACAACCCCTTCAACTATATTTGCTACATTTTCACAACTATCTAGTGTATCCTCTAACATTTGATATATTTCTTTCCACTTTATAATTGTAAGGACATCTTTTTCATTTTTAAATAACTCTGTAACTGTTTTTCTAAACAATTTATCGCCGTTTAATTCTATATTTTTTATATTTTTTATTTTTGTAGGTATATTATTCTTTTTATCCAATAATTTCATTTCATTCATTAATTCCATAATTTCTTTTGTAACATTAACAATCATGCTACATAAATTTTCAGCTTGTACATTAGATTCGTTTATATCAAACATTGTAAATCTATGCATAGTCCCACCAATTAAATCTGTAATACTTTCCAAAGATTTACTTATAGAATAAATATCTTCTCTGTCTATTGGGGTTATAAATGCTGTGTTAAGTTCTTTAATCACTTTGGACAGAATATCTTCACCTTCTTGTTCTAACTTTTCTAGTTTCTTAGCTACATTTTCTTTGTTTTTCAAATCATTTATAGCCTCACCTAAAACTAAAGCTGAATTGTATACATTTGTTGCTTGCTCACAAAACATCTTATAAAACTTTTCTTCTTTTGGGTTTAAATTGAACATTTTATCTATCTCCCTACATTTAAAAACTTTGTACTATATTGTATTATTTTGTAACATACAATTTTAGTATAATACGATATTTTACTTTTTTAAATATATTAATTATTTTTTAACATAAACTTAATATAAAACCACATTTTTATTCCATTTTAATTTATAAATTCTTTGTTATATGTTAACAATTATGGTTAATTACTAGTGGATGTACTCCTAGTAATACTGAACATACTTTTTCTAGAACCGGCTTTACTTAATATATATTTATTACTAAATTTTCAATTTAACTGAAAAATAATTTATGGATAATATATTTTGTTACGCCTGTCCTTCTTATTACGGCTGTATATCTTGGATATAGCTTCAGTTAATTTTATATCTCAAATTCAAGATTTAATGCCTCTAATTGAAAGAAACTGACTATAGTTGTGCTTATTTTTTCTTAAGTGATAACAAAAACTTGATGTATAAATTTAAGTTGGAGCTTGTTTCCCTATATCCCTATATTTTATAATTAATTAAATTTGCACTTTTTTTATAAAATTCATATATAGTTAATGCAGTTATAATTAGAATACCTAAAAAAATCTTTATTAACACAATTTTGAAATCATCCATGTTACTTGACAAAATCATAGTATTAAACATTCCATGTATTAGGGCTGCTGCAAATACAGATCTTGATTTATCCCTAATATATGTAATAATTATAGATATAATAAACATTTGTAGAAAATTGATAACTACTCCTATAATAGGATTACTAGGGTATTTATATAAAATAGTAACAGGGGTATGCCATAATGCCCATATGAATCCTATTAATAAGGACAACTTAAATATTCCTAAAAATTTTAGATTATTATATAAAAATCCTCTCCATGCTACTTCTTCTATGTAGGCTGATATGGCTGCAATTGATAATCCTATTATCACATTAAATACAAATTCCTTTTGTGAAAAAATAATAGTATTAAACTTAATAATGCTAACTATGTTAATAATTAATCCCATCACCACTGGTATTAATACTCCAATAAAAAACCAAATATTAAATTTTAAAGAAACCTTAATAAAATTTTTTAAAGTATCTTTAAATATAAATTTTTCAACAATAATAATTGAAATAAGAGGAAAGGTCATTGATAATCCTATTAGATTTAAAGTTTTTGGATTTGACTTTCCACCAACTCCTTGAAGCATTATAAAAAATAAAATTGTAATTACATATGTTAACGCTACAAAAGACAATACTTTTTTGGTATTTTTGCTCATTAATAACACCTCATATCTATACTTTATAGATAAGTAATCTTAATTTTAAAAATATAGTATAAAATCTATAAATTTGCATTTATTATATCATTATTGTTAAAATATATCAATTTTCGACATTTATGCTAATTGAACTGTTTATTTTTTATTATTTTTTAAATTTTATATAATATTTTCTAATTTTAAAAAATAAAAATACATGATTGACTTTAATTTTAATCAATCATGTATATAAGATTTCAATTTAGCTACTAAGTTTATTTATTTTAAAACTTGGATACCTAAATAATGAGAACTTCTCTAAAACATTTTAAATTTAATACTGCATCTTGAGTAAAAATATTTTAAACTTATTAAATAAATTTAAATTTGAGCTCTTTCCCTATATAACTTTTATGTTAAGAGCATTGTCTATACTTTTCTTTAATCGCTGTACTACATCTAATATTTTTATTTTTTTTTAAATTTCCGCTTAATAAAGATTTATACTTCACATACTCAAATAATTCTTCATAGTCCAACTTGAAATATTCACTTTTTCTTGACATTAAATTTACATAAAACATTGGAAGTGTTGACTTTATTTTAGATATTATTTCCTCCATAATAATAATATCTTCATATTTTTTTAGATTATCTTCTATTATGGTATACATTTTCTTTATACCTTCATAATTATAATTATAAGCATAGGTATAGAACTCTTTTAAAATACTTATATCAGAGAACATTCTACTTGTTTTTACTATTTTTCTTTTTAAATTCTTCAATGTAGATTCTCTTTCTTTTATTAAAACTAAATTATATAAATCTTCTATATTATCTATGTTATATATAGAAAATTCTCTTAAATTATCTCTAGCAAATTCTTTTAAAATTTGTGATTTATAACTATCTTCAAAATCTATAATATTTTTTATTTGTTGTAGCTTATTTTCTATAAACAATAACTTACTTATATTTATTTCATTAATTCTTTCTAAATAGAACTCATTACAGTTTTCATTCCAATAATTGATAAGTTTTTTCTCCATTGATTTCATTTTCATATAATTATACATTACTAAATAGTGATTTACAGTTTCTATTTTACATTTGTTTATTCTACATCTTTTTATTAGATTAAAAATAGCTATATTTTTCATCTTGCACTTTAATGTTAATTTACCATTTTCTTTTATATCTTTATATATTTCATTTAACTCTTTTTTAAAGTCCAATATTTCTATATCTTTAGGAACATAGATATTCATAGAATAAATTCTTTTATTAAAAAATGCTAATTTTTTTAAAAGTTTCATTGAATTTGTATAAAAATTATTTAATTTAACTGGCACATTTTTTTCTTTTTCATATTGACTAACTAAAGTTTCAAAGCCATTATTATTTAAAAACAATAATTGATTTTTGATTGAATTTAAACTATATTTTATAGTTTTTATATTAAAATTTTTATTATTAAAAATTGAATTTATATCTTCTAATTCTATATTATCTATATATTTTTTTAAAATCTTATATTCTTTTAAAGTATCAATAAATTCCTCTTCACTGGGTATATCTTTTTCTATAAGTTTTAATTTTTTTATATCTTTTATATTTTTATCTGAATATGATTTAAATAGTTCTATAAGCTTATTATATTCTTTATTAGTAATAGGATTTGTACTCTTATAATCTATAATATCTTCTACAAAATAATACTGGCACTCCTTACTTTTAACCCAACTTGCTATATCTTTTAAAGTTAAACATTTGTCATTTTTAATAGTATCAACTGCCATTATTGTTCCCCCACTTTACACCTTAGTTTTGTTTTTACAATTTTAAATTCCTATTGCATTAGTATGAATCTTAACTTAAATTTATTACTATATTTTAATTTTTAACTAACTATAGTTGTACTTATTTTTTCTTAACTGATAAGAAAAATAAATATAACTAAATAAATATTTAACAATAGCAGTATATGAAATACAAATAGTTATATATGTTTCTATTTGTATTTCATATATGTATATTTCATCAAATTATAGTATAATGTAATTTGAATTTACAAATTTTTCATTGTTTGTAAAGATGTAAATTTTTCTATACAGGAGGGAATATTATGAAAAAAACTGCTAGTTTAATGTTAGCTTTACTTGTTGCTACATCTGTTACACTTGCTGGATGTGGAGCAAACAACACTAAAAATGAAAGTAAAAATAACACAGCTACTAATCAAAGTAGTGAACAAAAAGAAGACAAAAAAGAAGATGAAAATAAAAGTGAATTTAAATATTACACTGCTGAAGAGTTAAAAAAAGCCATAGAAAACAAAGATAAAGTTGTAATGTTAGATATACAAGTTGAAGAAGAATTTAACGAACACCACATAAAAGGTGTAATCCCTACACATGCTTATCCAGTGAAAACTGATGAAGATAAAGCAAAGCTTGATAAAGTTTTAGACAAGCTTAATGAATCTAAGGATCCAATTGTTATAGTTTGTCCTGGTGGCGCTGGTGGTGCTGAAAGAACTTATGGATATTTAAAAGAAAAAGGAATTGACGAAGGAAGATTATTCATCCTTAAAGATGGTCAAAAAAACTGGCCTTATGACGAATTATTAGAGAAATAATAATTTTAAGTATCCAAGTTTTTGAATGGATAATTTTAAAAGTTAACTTAGAACCTTATAAAAACTGCCTAAAATAGAAGTTTCATTCTATTTTAGGCAGTTTTTTAAATTATATATTATAAATTTAGTATATCTTTAAAAATAACACCGTTATGAATTCTTTAATATATTTAATATTTATTTTAAAATTGTAATTTGTCTTACTATATTTTTATTTTGAAGTCACCAAAATCAAATAAGCCACTTCCTTGATTTAATTCACCATTGTCTTCAATTTCTTTAAATCCATGTTTAATTTTTTCAACTAAATTTACATTTATATTTAACTCATTGTGAGAAGGTAATATTTTCACTATCCCCTTTAAGTTACTTATCTTATCAATTGATTTTTTAAATAATTGAGGATCCGTACTTGGATAAAACGCATATAAAGTTCCTTTATATATTAAATCGCCTGTATATAAATACCCTTTTTCTTCTTCGAATAAGCAAATATGACCTGGCGAATGTCCTGGAGTATGTATAACCCTAAGTTTTCTTGAACCAATATCTATAATATAATTATCTTCTATTATTTTAGTTGGATTACCAATGTAAACTTTATAATCTTCTATTTTAAAATCTATTGGTGGATTTTTAATAAAAGGCTCCATCATTATATTTTTACAAACTACACTATTAGGAATGGGAATTCCCTTGCTTAGCCATTCTGCATCCTGTTTATGAACATAAATATGATTAAAGAATTTATGTCCTCCTATATGATCCCAGTGCACATGAGTTGTAATAACTATAATAGGCAAATTAGTCAATTTATCAACTTCTTTTTTTATATTTCCTATACCTAATCCAGTGTCAATTAAAAGTGCATATTCCTTTCCTATTAGCAAATATGAATGTACCTTTTCCCAATGACCATACTCACTTATTGAGTAGGTATTCTCATCTATATTTTCAATTGTAAACCATTCTTCCATGTTTCCTCACTCCATATTAAAACTTATTATAAAATGCTGTAGTGTTGCAATCATATGCATAACATTAATACAACAATAAAATATTATATATAAATTATACATCATCTTCTCTTAATAAGTACCATATATGGAAATAAATTTAAAAAGAGTTACCATAATAAAATATTTTTAATATGGTAACTCTTTAGAATTAATAATATTAACGATATGGTATTTGAGATTTTACTATAGTTATATCTTCTTTTTCCCCTTTACTATCTAGGTACAATTGATGTAATTCTAATAATCTTTCAAGACCCTTTTGAGCAAGTTCTATATTGGTTTTAGGACCAATAGTTATGGATGTTATGGGAATTTCCCATTTACCATCTTTGTTTATAAACTTAATCTCTATATAAGGTATAATTACACCATTTCTATTAGTAAATTTAATAACTCTATCATAACTATCTTTATTTAAAGTAAAAACAAGCCTATATTCTTCTTCCTGTTTAAATCCAGGATGTTTAAATATATTTATATAGTAAAGTATTTTTGATAAAACATCTTCTTTAATAATTTTTCTTTCTTCTTCTGTTAAATTGAAACTTTTATCTAAAGATTGGTTCAATATTAATATTAAACTTTTTAAAATTTCCTTTTGTTCTACAGTATCATATATAACTTTTCCAAAAGCTTCATGATAAAATGCATTGTTTCCTTTTGGAGTAATGCTTTTATTATTTGCAATTATATATTTTTTAAAATTTTCTTTTGAACCTACTATATTTTTTAAATCAACTTCAATGTTATATCCCTCAAAGTTAGTATAGTTTCCCCAAAGTCCTATTGAATCATTATTTAAAGAAAAACTTAAAATAAATTTATATTTTAATGAATCAACTAGTAGTTTTTTTAAAGTCTTTATGTCTATAACTCCATTGTCTATAGTTTTATATATTTCTTCTATAATATCTATACTATATAATATTTCTTCTCTGTCATTTAAAAATTCACTATTAGTAACCATTAATGATTTTTGGGTTAAAATTTGGTATAAAGCACTAATATTAGTATAATGATATACTTTTTTATCAATGTCTATATCACTTGATATATTGTACTTTAAAAGTTTGTTTTTTAATAAAGCATAATTCTTGCTAATAATACCACCTACTTTTTTACATGATAAAGAGGCTTATTATTTCCATTGCCTTATAATAGTATATGTAATCTTTCATTTACTATATATATTTTTTTAAAATATAATAAATTTTATAAATTACCTTTAAATATATCCAAATGTATCTTGTAATTATTAGAAGATATCATTTTTTTATAGTACATTTTATCCTCATTCATATTTTTATCCTGTTGTGGTGCTACAAATACTTTACATTTATTACAACTATATATTGTATCAATATGTTTTATCCCTTCATATGTAGAAAGTTCAAAGGGTCTGTTATCTGCAAAATTAATACTGTTCATATGTTCTTTACAGAATGGACATTGATAACCACTCTCTGCTTTATTTACCTCTAAATCAATTAAAGCAAAAGGTCCTAGATTATTTTTTAAACTATCTTCAAGTTCTCTACCATATATCTCATCTTCAATCCAACTATGATATTTACTAAAATAATCTATAGCTACTAACCATTCTTCTTTATAATCTATTTTACTTTCCTTTATAATAGGTTTTAAACTTTCTTTAAACATTGTTGGATTATACATTTCTAAAAATACTAACATAATTTTTTCATCTATTTTATTTAATACATCTTTATTATAATGCTTTAATATTGTAGCTAAAACATACTCATAACAACACTTTTCACCAAAAGTAACAGAAAACTCACCAATTTTATAGAATCTATTATAGCTTTGAATAGCTATAAGTTTTATATCATCTTTTTTTAAAGCTTTACATATAGTTAAAAAACTTTTTTTACTTTTTAAATTATATTCAGCCATTAAGGCACATCCCTTCTAAAATTTATACTGGATTTCATATAAAAATTATTTTTATATGAAGTCATATTTAAAATTATAACAAATTTATGAAATTTTTTATATAGTCTAATTTTAAAACATTATCTACACTTAATAAAAAGAAAAATAACTAGTTTAATCTTTAAGGACTAAACTAGTTATTTATTTCAATAAATTTTATCATTTTAAATTGTAGTTATTTCAAATCATATATTTTTTTATACATATTATAATTCTTATTAACTTTTTCTACATAGTTTTTAGTTTCTTTGAATGGTATAGCATGAAGATTTTCTCCGTCTTTAGAATAATTATCATCTTTTAACCATTTTTGAACATTACCTCTTCCACCATTATATGCTGCAAGCATAAGGTCTAAATCTCCTTCAAATTCAGTGCTAAGATTATTAAGATACCAACATCCCATTTTTATATTGGTTTCAGGGTCATACAAAGCATCATAAGTTATTTCCCCCATTCCACTTTGGGATGCGATCCAATCAGCAGTATCAGGCATTATTTGCATTAATCCATAAGCACCTCTATGAGAGACTGCCTTGTTTTCAAATTTACTTTCTGCTTTAATGACTGCCGCTACTAAATTAGGATCAACGCTATATTCTCTTGAATAGGTTATTATGTAACCTTCATACTGTAGAGGATACATATTTTTTAATATAGCATCGTGATTAAAGACTAAGATAATTACTAAAGCTATCAAAGCTAACTTAATTAATGCTTTAAATTTTCTCATTTTTCCCCCTTAGTAATATATCATTTAAGATATGTGCTAATTGACTTTTAGTAAAATCTAAATCTTTACTATTGTCAATTACATAATCTGCGTATTGGATTTTTTCTTCTAGTGAAAGTTGATTTCTTATCCTCTTTAAAACCTCTTCTTTAGATTGTAAATCTCTTTTTATTACCCTTAGAATTTGAGTTTTTTCATCAACCATAACTAGAATAACATAATCCATATAAATTTGCAGATTATTTTCTATTAATGTTGGTGCATCGACTATTGCAATTTCTTCCATATTTTCTCTGCACTTTTTTATTTTATCAAATATTTCTCTTTTTATATAGGGTATTATGATATTTTCTAAAGTTTTTTTTAATATTTCACTAGAAAATACATATTGTCCTAACTTTTTTCTATTTAAAGAACCATCTTCATAAAAATATTCTTCTCCGAATTCATTTTTTATCTTTAAAAGAATTTCTGGATAAATATTTAAAACTTCCCTTGAGATTTTATCGGCATCAATTATACTTATATCTTGTTCCATTATCATTTTAGATATGGTACTTTTTCCACTTCCTATACCACCTGTAAGTCCTACTACTATAGTATTACTTTGTGTCATACCATGTATTTCCTGTATTTATGTCTACTTCTAGGGGGACATTTAAAGTTAAAACTTCTTCCATTGATTTTTTTACAAGTTCTTTTATATCATCAAGTTCATCTTTATATACATTTAATATAAGTTCATCATGAACCTGAAGTATAAGTGTACTTTTAAAGTTTCCTTTTTTAAGCTCATTGTTCACCTTAACCATTGCAACTTTTATTATATCTGCTGCACTACCTTGTATTGGTGCATTCATTGCTAATCTTTTACCTAATGCTTTAAGTATTTTGTTAGAAGATAATATTTCTGGTATAAATCTTCTTCTATTTAAAATTGTTGTAACATAACTTGTTTTTTCTGCCTCATCAACTATGTTATCTATATAATCCTTTACCTTTGGGTATCTAGAAAGATAAGTTTCTATATATTCTTTAGCTTCTTTTCTTGTTATACCTAAATCTTGAGAAAGACTGAAATCTCCTATACCATATACAATTCCAAAATTTACGGCCTTTGCATTACTTCTCATTGTTTTAGTAACTTCATCTACACTGACATTAAAGACTTCTGATGCAGTTATAGTATGAATATCATTGTGTTTTTTAAAGGCGTTTATTAAATTTTCATCCTGTGAAATATGGGCAAGAACCCTTAGTTCTATTTGAGAATAATCTGCAGATAGTAATACAGATTCATCATTATGTGAAATAAATGCCTTTCTTATTTTTCTACCCATTTCGTATTTTATAGGTATATTTTGAAGATTAGGCTCTGTACTTGAAAGCCTTCCTGTTGTAGTAACTGTTTGATTAAAACTAGAATGAATTTTATCATCTACGTCGATTACAGGTTTTAATCCTTCTACGTAAGTAGAATAAATTTTTGAAAGTTGTCTGTAATAAGTTATTTTGTTTATTATTGGATGCTTCTCTTTTAAAGCTTCTAAAACTTCTGCATTTGTAGAATATCCTGTTTTAGTTTTTTTAATTATAGGTAAATCCAATTTTTCAAATAATATCTTTCCAAGCTGTTTGGGAGAATTTATATTAAACTCTTCCCCTGCAAGACCATAAATTTCACTAGTATAACTGTCTAATTCTCCCTTAAATGCTACTCCAAGATCTTCAAGGGTAGTTCTATCTATCTTAAAACCTTCCTTTTCCATATCAGCAATAGCTTTAGTTAATGGCTGTTCTATATCGTATAATAGTTCTTGCATATTTAACTGCTCAATTTTTTCTTTTTCTAATTCATATATTCTTTCTAGTTTAGAAAGTAAAGTTATTTGTAATTTATCTTCATCCTCTGATTCAACAGTTTCCATTAAAAGATTAGATGATAAAGTTTTTAAACTATATTCGGACTTTGATGAATCTATTAAGTAAGCTGCAATCTCTGCGTCAAATTCTAATGATTTAAGCTCTATACCATCCTTTTGTAAAACTTTATAAAGGTTTTTAACATTATGAGATACTTTTTCTATTTTCTCATTTTCAAAGAACTCTTTTAAAACTTTTAAAGCTTCCTCTAAATTCTCTTCTTTTATAGTTTTTATATTTATTACATAATATTTATTATCAAAACACATATATAATTTTTCTAAATATATTTTAGAGAAAACATTCTCATCTTTTATATTAAATGTAAAAAATGATTTTTCCGTATTTATATTTAATATTTTTTTTAATTCATCTATATTTTTTATTAATTCAAACTCTATATCACAGTTATTTTCTTTGCTACAATTTCCATCTTCTTTGTTTAATCTATCTATATGAGCTTTAAACTTTAATTTAAAGAAAAGTTCTTTTAGTCCATTTGTATCATACTCTTTTTTAGATTTTATTTCATCCATATTAATATCAATAGGAGCATTTTTTACAATAGTAGCTAGCTTCTTACTAAATATAGCTTGCTCGCTATTTTCAAGTAAATTTTCTTTAAGTTTTTTACCACTTACCTTATCTAAGTTTTGAAGAAGATTTTCAATACTTTTAAATTCTTTTATAAGTTTAAAAGCTGTTTTTTCCCCAACTCCAGGAACACCTGGTATGTTATCAGATTTATCCCCCATAAGTCCTTTTACATCTATAAATTCTTCTGGAGTTACACCATATTCTTCTATCATTCTTTTTTTATCATAAATTTCTTTTTCTGTTACACCTTTTTTATTTATAACAACTTTTATATTTTCAGTTGCAAGTTGAAGAGCATCTTTATCTCCTGTAACTATATATACTTCCATACCTTCTTTTTCAACATATGTAGCTAATGTCCCTATTAAATCATCTGCTTCAAAACCATCTAACTCAAAAATATTTATTGCCATCTTATTAAGCATATCTTTAACAATTGGAAATTGCATTCTAAGTTCATCTGGCATAGTTTTACGACCGGCTTTATAATCCTGAAAGCTTTCATGTCTAAAGGTTGGTTTAGACCTATCAAAAGTAGCTACTATATAATCTGGCTCTATTTCATCTATCATTTTAAATAGCATATTAGAAAATCCATATATAGCACCTGTAAATAATCCTTCCGAATTACTTAAATTAGGCATAGCGTAAAATGCTCTATACATTAAACTATGACCATCTAAAATAAGCATTTTTTCTTTACTCATATAATCACCTCATATTTCTATATTAGGAATAATGAAATAAATAATAAATGAATATTTTTGCCTATTTATTCCAAATACTTCATTGGAAAAATCCAGACATATAACTACTATATCTGAATTTCATCTTCTTGTTTTCTTATAAATATGACTAAAATCTTCAATTTCTTATCTCTTTTCATATGCCTTAAAGTTTTTGTATGTCACACTTTAATTTGTTAAAATCATCCTGTTGATATACTTTTAATATTTCTTTTAATATTTCAAATGCAACAATGTTTTCAATTACAATTGATGCTGGTACAACACCACAAACATCTGAACGTTCATAACGAGTAGTAACATTAGTATTTTCTTTTAAGTTTACAGATTGTAAAGGTAGTTTTACAGATGGGATTGGTTTCATATAAGCTGTTAATTTTATATTTTCACCGTTAGAAACTCCCGCTTCTATTCCTCCACCATTATTGGAAGCCCTTTTTAGTTTTTTATCTTCAAAGTACATTTCATCTAAAAATTCACTACCAAAGACTTTATCTTTATTTAATATATCCCCTATTTCAACAGCTTTAATTCCTTGCAAAGACATAATTGCCATTGATAAAATGCCATCAAGTTTTCTATCATAGTGGACATAACTTCCAAGTCCTAGTGGAACACCCTTCACTTCAACCTTTATACTACCACCTACAGTATCCCCTTTATCTTTGCAATAGTCTATAAGTTTTTTCATTTTTATTTCAGTTGTTTTATCAAACACCCTAACATCGCTATTATTTATTCTTTCATATACTCTATTATCAAATAAATCCATATTACTATCTTTATAAGGACCAATAGAGTTAACTTTACTTCTTATTTCAATACCAAGTTCTAAAAGCATATTTTTGCATACGGCACCAACAGCTGTTCTTATAGCAGTTTCCCTTGCAGAACTTCGCTCTATAGTATCTCTTATATCTGTAGTATTATATTTAAAATAACCAACTAAATCACCATGTCCTGGTCTTGGAATTACTATTTTTTCCTCATCCTTTGTCTCATTTTCCATAAATTCTTTCCAATTTTCATAGTCTTTATTAAAAATTATAATAGACATTGGATTTCCTGTTGTTTTATTGCCTCTTAATCCTGACCAAATTTCCGCTTTATCCTTCTCAATTTTCATTCTGTTGCCACGACCATAGCCACATTGTCTTCTAGAAAGTTCATTATTTACAAAATCTAAATCTAAACAAAAATTAGCTGGCAGTCCTTCTAATATTGCTACCAAAGCTTTTCCATGGGATTCTCCACTATCTAAAAACCTAAGCATATAAATCTCCTTAATATGTAATTTATGACCTTAATATTTACGTTTCATAAAAATTCCTTTAGTTCTTTATTATAACATTAGTTTACCTTATTAACAATAAATCTATAGCTATAGAAAACATCTAGATAAAAAAATAAAAACTATGCCAAAACTTTAATTTTATTTTGACATAGTCTATAGAGAAACAAGCTCCTCTTCAAATTTATTCAATAACTCTAAAATATTTTCATTTTACTTTTTACTTATTTATAGCTATAAAAATTTTAAATGAAATAATCCTATAATCTTTTTAATAACATATAAATATCTTTACTAATTGTATACTACCATCCTCTATTAGCATATAAACTGTTTTCCGGAATTTCTCTTATATCAAGACTATCCATTGCCGTTCCTAAATCCTCTGATATTTGAGCAAGAATTTCTGGCTTATTGTAATATTTTACTGCTTTTACTATAGCTTCTGCTCTTTTTTCTGGATTAGAAGATTTAAATATTCCAGATCCTACAAAAACTCCATCACAACCAAGTTGCATCATAAGTGCTGCATCTGCTGGTGTAGCTATACCACCTGCTGCAAAATTAACAACCGGTAACTTTCCATTTTCATAAACATATTCTATTAAATCAAAAGGTGCTCCCATGTCTTTGGCAATTGTCATCAGTTGTTCCCTTGTAGCACTTTTTACTTTTTTTATATCATCTGTAACTTGTCTCATATGTCTAACTGCTTCCACTACATTACCTGTTCCAGCTTCACCCTTAGTTCTTATCATTAGGGCTCCTTCTCCTATTCTTCTCAAAGCTTCTCCAAGATTTCTTGCACCACATACAAATGGAATATTAAAAGCTTTTTTATCTATATGAAAATCTTCATCTGCTGGTGTTAAAACTTCACTTTCATCTATATAATCTATTTGTATCGCTTCTAAAATTTGAGCTTCAACAAAGTGTCCTATTCTTACTTTTGCCATTACAGGAATAGATACTGCTTTTTTTATTTCTCTTATCATTTTAGGATCAGACATTCTTGCAACTCCACCTTGTTTTCTTATGTCTGATGGAACACGTTCTAAAGCCATTACTGCAACAGCTCCTGCTTTTTCAGCTATTTTAGCCTGCTCTACATTTACAACATCCATAATTACTCCGCCTTTTAACATTTCGGCAATATTTTTCTTTGATTCATATTTGTTCCCCATAATATCTCCCCTTTACAAAACTAAAATATTAATATATAATAAGTGTAACGATACAATTTGTTTCTATTTATAGATATATGTACTAAAAATATATTTTGTATCGTTTCAACAATTAAATTATTGCATACAATTTTAAGGTTGTCAATACAATTTTAAGATTTATAATACAATTTTCGAAAGGAATGTTTTTAATGGATACTTTATCGATACAATTGGATAAAAATTGTAGCGTTCCAATGTATATGCAAATTGCTAATAGTATAGAAAAACTTATAGATAAAAATGAACTATCTATTGGTGATAAGCTTCCACCTATACGTAAATTAGCTACAAAACTTGATGTAAATAATGTAACTATAGTAAATGCATATAAGCATTTAGAAGTTAATGATTATGTTACTGCTGTTAAAGGTAGTGGATATTATATCAAAGATAAAAAATTTAAAAAAATTGTACCGAGCGATACTACAAAAGAATATTTTTCACCGATACAAAATGATGACTACGATTATGAATACGAAAATATAAAACTTATGACTAGTGGCCAAATTGAAATTTCTGAAAATGCAATTAACTTTGCTAGTGCTACGCCAGACCCTAGCATATTTCCTGTAGATATATTTAAAAGTGCATTAAACGAAGTTCTTGATAGAGATAAAGGCTTTGCATTCGGATATCAAGAAAGTAATGGCTATGAACCTTTACGCGAAGCTCTTTCTGATTATTTATTAAGATCAAATTCAATAAAGGTTCCATCAGATTTTATACAAATAGTTTCTGGTGCGCAACAAGGTATTGATATTATTGGAAAATGCCTTTTAAACCCTGGTGATTATGTTATAACTGAAAATCCTACTTATAGTGGCGCTGTTTCTGTTTTTAAATCTAGAGACGCTCAAATTGTAGGAGTACCAATGTTACAGGATGGTATAGATACTGATATTTTAGAAGAAAATGTAAAGAAATATCATCCAAAACTTGTGTATCTTATGACTAAATTTCAAAATCCAACTACAATATCTTATAGTGAAGAAAAACTATACAAAATTTTAAAAATGGCTGATAAATATAATTTTTATATAGTTGAAGATGATTCATTAGCAGGTCTTTCATTTTCTAACCTTTCTATGAATACAACTTTAAAATCATTAGATACAAATGACCGTGTAATATATGTAAAAAGTTTCTCTAAACTTTTAATGCCAGGTTTAAGAATAGGTTTTGTAACTTGTCCTGAAATAATTGTTGATAAATTTATGATGGCTAAACACACAACTGATATTTCTTCATCAGGTTTAATACAAAGGGCACTTCATATATATTTTGAAAAAGGACAATGGGAAAATCATTTATCTTATATGAAAAATATTTATAAAAGTAAATATGATGCAATGGTATATGAACTTAATAAACTTGAAAAGTATGGTATAACTTTTTTTAAACCACAGGGTGGACTTAATTTTTGGTTAACGCTACCTAAAGAATTAGATGCAACAAAACTCTATTTAGAATGTGCAAAAAAAGATGTGCTTTTAGTACCAGGTAAAATATTTTATACTTCCAAATGTGATAATATGAATAAGACTATAAGAATTAGTTTTGCTGGCACTAATGTAGATGAAATAAAAGCAGGTGTTGCAATTATAAATGATATAGCCTCAAAACTTATTAACAAAACCACTAAAAAAACTTACTTAACACCAATGATTTAAAGATTTAAAGGGATAACTTAAAGTTTAGCATAAATTTTAAGTTATTCTTTTTAAAAATAAAAAAATATATGATTATTATTAAATTTAAACAATCATATATTTTCATAAAGTTTAAAATTCCAACATATCTTTTTTTTCATATATAGCATCTATAAAAATCCTAACAATATCCGGATCAAATTGAGAACCACTACATCTTTTCAATTCTTCAATTGCCTCCTTATAATCTTTCTTTTTTCCATATGGTCTGTTTGATGTCATAGCATCAAAACTATCAATTACCGTCAATACTCTAGATAAATAGGGTATTTCTTCTCCTTTTAATTTACTTGGATAACCATTTCCATCATACCTTTCATGATGATGCAATATTATTTCAGATATATCCTTTAATGGATTAATTTGGCTTATAAGTTCAGCACCTTTTATGGGATGTTCCTTTATAATATTCCACTCCTTCTCATTTAAAGTGGACTTTTTAGTTAATATATCTTTATCAATATGAATTTTTCCTACATCATGAAGATAAGCTGAATATACTAATGTTTTTATATCATTATTACTTAATTTTATTTTATCACCTATTAATTTAGTGTAAAAAACCATTCTTTCACAATGACCATAGGTATACTTATCCTTAGAATTTATAACACTTATCAATGTTTTTATAGAAGTTATTTTCTCAGCATCCTCTTTACATACATTAAAATTAATTCCTTCAAAAATACACTCATAAAACTCTGTTCTATTTCTACTTAAGAATTTAGCTCTGTATAAAGCATCATCAGCGGTTTTAATAAGTTCTTCTGCATCATCAGCTTTAGACGGATATAAAGAAACCCCTATTGACACTGTAAGTTTACCTTTAGGTTGATTTTCTTCCCCATAAAACTTATATTTTTCAATAATTTTTCTTATGTCTTCAGCAATCTTTATAAGTTCACATTCATCTATTGAAGGTAGAATAATTGAAAATTCTTCACCGCCATATCTTGAAACTATATCACATTTTCTAACGTTTTGTTCTAATAGTTTTGCCACCTTAAAAAGAACCTTGTCTCCATTTTGGTGGCCATAAAGATCATTATAATTTTTAAAGAAATCTATATCTAAAAATATAATACCAACAGAATCCTTAGCTTCTTTTGCTATTCTTATTTGTTCTCGTATTTTATCTTGAAAATATCTATGATTATATACATTTGTTAATCCATCTTTGTTAATTGCTTTTTCTAACTCTTTGATGTGTTCTTTTTCTATTTTTACATAATAACCAAGGGGCCAAGCAGTTAACATAAAAATACCACTTAATATTAAATCCCTTTGAAAATATTGATTAACACTTTTATTAGGTCCACATATTAAATCTAATGCTAATATTAAGATGGAAGAACTAGCCGCTATAAGCAACCCATGATTCATGCCACACTGTATGGTAGAGGTTATAATTATAAATAAAAATATTAATTTATATTCACTAGTATAACCACCTGAAACAATTATACAAAAGAATAATAATACTACAAAAATCATATTTTCAATTATATGTATTTTCTTATGACTTTTTTCACAATATCTCCTGCTAATTGAAAATGTCCAAAGTGTATAAATACCTGTTAATAAAAGAATAGGAAGCATAAAACATATAAAATCTATATTATTGTATATAAACATATCTAAGTATCCATTTTTTTGAAACATCACATCAAAAAATATTATAGTAACAAAAAATAATGATGCTATTTTTACTATAGATACAATATCATTGATTTGTTTTATCTTTACTTTTTCACTATCTTTCATAGAATTTACCCTTTTTTACTTAATTTTTAAAATAAAGACCGGATAAACCGATCTTTATTTACTATTCATCTCTTAAACTTTTAGGTTCTTCTGGTTGATAAAATGCCCAGTAACATGCTGCTGATGCTACTGTTGAAGCTACAACTGTCATAGCTGTTGCTACTAACATTAATATTTTGTTTCTAGATTTTCTCATAAAATTCCCCTCCCTTATATGGCATATTAAATTAAATAATAAATTAATTTACTTGTTTCTTTTGTAACTATAATCTACTATCTTTTTTCACATGCCTCATAACTAATTATATTACTTAAAAAATCATCTACTTTACTTAACAAAAGATGTCCTATTTTAGTAAGCGTAAAAACTTGCCATAACATCCCACTACAAATACATAAAGAATAAACCATTAAATCATAGCTTTCCCATATGTAATATGCTATAAGATTTAATATGACTAAAACTAAATATACACTAATTGTTATTATAGATTTTCTTTTAAGTTTTAAGCGTTTTTTTATATTTTTTATAGGTTTTTTTATACTATCTACCGGCGCTAACTTATATACTAACATATAAGATATTAAAAATGCTATTACTCCAAAAAATATAACTACATATAATGTTATATTAATATTTTTTATAATCAAAGAACAAATTATAGGCACTAAAGTTCCTACTATTGCACATATTCCTGGAGTACTTGCATGAATTCCACCAGAAGATTTTCTTAAAATAGCTATAGAAAATGATATTATTAATGCTTCTACAAGTACATGAAAAATGAATCCTACTATAATTACTAATAAAATACAAAATATACTTTGAAAGAATGCAAACATACCATACGCTATAACATCTTTTTTTTCATCATCTAAATCTAATTTTATTGCCATCCATTTAGAGATTGCATTTACTATTTTAAGCATAATTTAAAACTCTTCACTTTCCCTTCCAAATCCATACCTTATTAAACTTATTAAAGCAATGAAAATTACCAAAGATGGTAAACCATACATAACTTTCATATAACTATCATTAAAAATGTAAACTATATTTTTATTTAAAATGTTTTTAATAAATAATATATTAAGACCTTCACTAAAAAATTGAAGTATAGATAGTTTAATTGCTATCTTAACACTTGAAATTACATCTATATTATTCAAGATATGGCTTATCACCACTAATATAAGTATATTTAAAATAGTATGAACTCCAAAATTTATAGGCAATTTCCTTATAATGTATATACAAATAACCAATACTATATTAGAATTTATATAATTTTTCATATTAAATTCTGTTCTTGAAAATGTATACATGCCAAATAAAATTATAAGACTTTCAGGCAATACTCTGCACACTATTTCTAAAAAAGATAAACTAAGCATCTTTTTTTACACCTCCATATATACAGGAATTTCTCATTTGTTTGTTTAAAAGTATAAAATTTAATCCTAAAATCTTATTATATTTATTTTATATTACTTTTAATGAACTATTTTCGTCTTGTTCTTGTTTTTTACTTGCCAACTTAATAGAAGTGTAAATTATAATAAATACATAAGCACGAATTAATATATCTCCTATGCTTAAAACACTGTATCCTAAATCAAAGATATCTGTTAAAAAAATCACACTACTATTTTCATCACCTAATATATGTATATCTTTAACTATATTAAAAGCTTCCTTTGTAGCATACCCAGTTTTATATGATAAAGTTGGAAACACAGGCATCTTACCATTATTTTTTAATATAGCTATTTTATTTAAAAAACTACCTATAAAAATAAATACAGACCCTATAATAGCTTGTACATATTCTTTATATTTTAAAATTAAAAATATATAGGACATTAAATAAATTGTCTTTATATTTTTAAAATAAATTATAGTATGATAATTTCCACGAAAAATATTAACTTGTAATATAAAGCAAATTATTTCTAATAATATCGGAGGATATATCTGCCAAGTTTTAAATATAGGCTTTATTTTATACCCTTTTATTTTTCCAATTAAAAAAGCTAAAAAAATAGTTTCTATCATAAATTCTCCCTAATAAAATAATTCTATAGCGTTTCATGTATTATAATAACATATTTTTTTTACTATTTGCAAATATATTTTACAAATTATTGTTTATTTTAACATTTTTTATAATATTTATTAACAAAATGTAAACATTTACTATATTCCCTTTATTTTATTTTTTTTCCAGTTAAAATAGAGTTAATACTATAACCTAAAAGGAGAGTGATGCATATGTGGAGGGGTACTTACAATTTCTTAAGCAGATTTAAGGCCTCCTAATATGTGAAGTATTATCTTAAATTGCTTTAGAATTTAATTTTATAAGTAATAATGACAAAAAAAATAATTTTACAGTTAAGGAGTTTAAGATATGAATATAGTTGATATAAAAGAAAGAAATGCAAATGAAAAAGGTAAAAAAGTAAGAGCACATGGAGAAGTTCCTGGAATAATATTTGGGAAATGTTTAGAAACAAATATACCAGTTAAAATTGACAATTCTACATTAATTAAATTACTTAGATCAAATTCTGAAGGTTCAATAATAAAACTTAATCTTAATGGAACTTCAAAACTTTGTGTCGTTAAGAAAGTTGATAAAGATGCAGTGTCAGGAAAGATATTGCACGTTGAGTTCCAACAAGTTGTTGAAAAAGAGATAATTAAATTAAAACTTTCAGTAAGTCTTAAAGGTCATGAAAACCTTGCCTTAAAGAGATTAGTTGTAGAAAACTTCTTAAATGAAGTTGAACTTCAAGGTGAAGTCGAAAAAATACCTGAATTTATAGAGTTATATGTTGGCGATAAAGAATATAACGATAAAATTTATGTAAAAGATATACCTCTTCCTGAAGGTGTTAAATTTATAACTGAACCAGAAACTTTACTAGCTATAGTTAACTAAAACTTGAGACTGTATAAAATACAGTCTCTTTATTTTTTTAAATTTCCATTATAATAGGTAAAATTGTAGGTCTTCTTTTAGTCTTTTCGTATATTAGTGTCTCAACTGCTCTTTTCATATTAGATTTTAAAAGATACCACTCAATTATTTGATTTTCTAGTGCATATTCTAATTCTTTCTTAGCAACCTCTTTTACTTTACCTATTAACTCTTCTGACTCTTTTACATAAACAAATCCACGAGTTATGACATCTGGACCTGAAATTAGTGTATAACTTTCTCTTTCTATTGCAACAACAATAGTCACCATTCCCTCTTGTGCTAAATGTCTTCTGTCTCTAAGCACTATATTTCCTACATCACCTACACCAAGACCATCTACTAGTATATTCCCTGTTTTAACTTTTCCACATAATTTTGCATTATCTTTTGTTGCTTCGAAGACACTACCATTTTCCAATATAAATATTTTATTTTCTTCCATACCTAAGCTTTCTGCTAAATCTTTATGGTGTTTTAAATGTCTATATTCTCCATGTATCGGTATGAAATATTTAGGCTTTACTAATCTATGCATCAATTTTAATTCTTCCCTAAAAGCATGACCTGATACGTGTACTTCTTCTAAAGCCTCGTATATTACATCTGCCCCTTTTTTAAATAACTGATTAATAACCCTTGATATTAATTTTTCATTACCTGGAATTGGTGATGCAGATATAATAAATAAATCCTTTGGTTCTACTTTGATTTTTTTATGAGTAGAAAAAGCTATTCGTGCCAATCCTGCCATTGGTTCTCCTTGACTTCCTGTAGTTACTATAGTAACTTTATCATTATCCATTCCAGCAATTTCATCAACTTCTATAACAAAATCATCTGGTATGTGTAAATATCCTAACTCCCTTGCAACTTCTGATATACTCTCCATACTTCTTCCACTAAAAGCAACTTTTCTTCCATGTTTGATAGATGAGTTTATTATTTGTTGCATTCTATGAATATTAGACGCAAATGTAGCTACAATTACACGGCCATCAGCTTTAGAAAATATTTTATTTAAAGTTTCTCCAATGGATTTTTCTGATATAGTATGGCCACCTCTCTCTGCATTAGTACTATCGGCCATTAAAAGTAATACACCTTCTTTTCCTATCTCAGATATTCTTTGTAAATCCATAAATAATCCATCAATTGGTGTGTAATCTATTTTGAAATCACCAGTATGAAGTATTGTTCCAAGTGGAGTATGAATTGCTATGGCACAAGAATCTGCAATACTATGAGTTGTTCTTATAAATTCTATTGCTAAATTTTCAAGTTTTATAATATTACCAGGAGCAACTACATTTAATTTATATTCAAACTTTAAATTACTGTCTTTTAGCTTTTTTTCAATTATTCCTAAAGTTAATTTACTACCATATACAGGTACATTTATTTGTTTTAATATATAAGGTAGTGAACCTATATGATCTTCATGACCATGAGTTATAAAAATTCCCTTTACCTTTTCTTTATTGTTAAGTAAATAAGTAACATCTGGTATTATTAAATCTACACCATACATTTCTTCATCTGGAAATGCTGCTCCACAATCTATAACTATAATTTCTTCTTTATATTCTATAGCTGTAATATTTTTTCCTATTTCCCCTAAACCACCTAGTGGAATAACTTTTAATTTTTCTTCAATTGACACTAAAAACCCTCCTTATCTGTAATGTTTAAAATTATTATTCCTATATAGGTATAAATTAATTCTAAAACAAAAAAATAACCTAAATAAATATAAAAAAGCTATACAGAAGTAAGTTATAAAATTACATTCTTGTACAGCCTCTTTACATCTATAATTTTCTAAGTTATATCTTAAGCAATTAAATAGTTAATTAAGTTGATTTTCCATTTTAGTCAATGTTTTTTTATAAAATATAGTAAAACAAGTTACTGTAGTAATTGCTGCAATTATATCTGCAACTGGCTCTGCAAGTAATACTCCTTGAAGTTTATTTTCCATAAAAATAGGAATTATAAATGTTAACGGTATAAGAAGTACTATTTTTCTTAACAATGCAAGAAATAGCGATGTTTTAGCTTGTCCTAATGCTAAGAAAGTTTGTTGACATGCTATTTGAGCTCCTATAGCAAAAATTCCACCAAAGAATATTTTTATACTCCAAGAAGTTATAGCTAAAAGTTCTGCTTTATCATTAAATATACTGACAAAAACTTCTGGGAATACCATAAGAGATATCCATACAACTACGGCATAAATTATCGAAGATTTCAATAACAATTTAAAAGTATCTTTAACCCTATCAATATTCTTTGCTCCAAAATTATAACTTATTATCGGTTGTGCACCTTGAGTAAGCCCTGTAAGTGGTAACGTTACTATTTGACTAATACTACTCATTATAGTCATGGCTCCTACTGCTAAATCACCACCATATACCTGAAGTTTATTATTCAATGTAATTAAAACTAAGCTTTCAGTGGATTGCATTATAAATGGTGCAACTCCTAACGTTATAATTGGAAAAATAATTTTTAAATTTGGAACCATATATTTTTTTCTTATTTTTAAAATACTTTTTTTCCCAAATAAAAAGAATATAACCCATAATGCTGAAACAAATTGAGCAGTAACTGTAGCTATTGCTGCCCCTTTAACACCCATATCAAATACAAATATAAAAATCGGATCTAATAATATGTTTACAGCAGCGCCAATAAGTACAGTAATCATTCCTATTTTTGCAAAACCTTGAGTATTTATAAAAGGGTTCATTCCTAATGATATTTGAACAAACAGTGTACCTATTAAATATATAATTAAATAATCCTTTGCAAACCCTATAGTTGCGTTACTTGCACCAAATGCCCACAATATTGGTTCATTAAAAATTAAAAATGTAACCGTTAAAATTAATGATATTATTATAAGCATTGAAAAACTATTGCTAAGTATTTTTTCTGCACTATCATTATCTTTCTCACCCATTTTTATAGCAGCAAGTGGTGCCCCACCCATTCCGATTAAAGCTGCAAAAGCAGATATTATCATAATTATAGGAAAAGCAATACCAACACCTGCCATAGCTATATCTCCATTTTCTATTCTTCCTATAAAAATTCTATCCACTATGTTATATAGTACATTTACTATTTGAGCTATGATAGCTGGAGTAGCTAATTTAAATAATAAGTTTCCTATATTACCTTTGCTTAAATCTGTATTATTTGACTCCATAAATAGTTCCTTCCTTCTTGAATTTATTTTTTATGAATCATGATTCACCTTTTATTAATCTTTTAAAATTATACTACAAATCTAATAATATATAAAGAGCATAATATTTTATGAAAATCAAGAATTGGTAACATTAGTTACGGATTTTCGTGAAAATATTTTATATAATAAAATAAATGAGTTAAAATATACTTTCTAACTTAATATATTCAAGTTATTAAATTATAAAAATTACATGAATAAAATAATGTTTTAATTTAAAGTTTACATTTTAGGAGGATTTAAATATGAGTTGTGGATGTACTGGATTAGAAAAAGACGGGAAGGCTATAGTAGATTTAGTAAGAAGTAAAGAAAAAGAAGATTTAAAAATGAAAGTTGAACATGAAATACAATGTTCTTGTGGTAATACATTTATAATGACTACACATGTGGATAAATGTCCACACTGTAATATGACTTATGGTGTTACACCTTGTAGTTCTATGAATAAAGAAAATATACTTGCATCTGGAATTAATTATTAATTTAAATGTAAAAATTATAAAAAAGATAAAGTCAAACTATACTGACTTTATCTTTTTTATATCTAATTATTTTTAAACATATATTTAGAATTTAGGATTAATAATTTACTGCTAGTTAATAAATCACCTTAAATTTGCCCTAGGCAGTTAAATATTATAACTATCACTAACTATAATATTTTTATGGGAACAACTTGTGAAACTTTAATTTATTTTATTTATTTTTTAAAAGATCCCTTATTTCTTTTAAGATTTCTAACTCTTCATTTATTTTCATTTCTTTCAATTCTTCTTTTTCATATTTTTTCTTAAACTTATTTATAAATTTTATAACTATAAATATAGATAATGCTATAATTAAAAAATCTACCACGTTTTGCAAAAACATTCCTAAATTCAGTGTTATTGCTGGCTTATTTTGTGTTTCCTTAACAATTTCAATAGCAAAGTGTGAGAAATTAATTCCTCCTGTAAAAAATCCTACAATTGGCATTATTATATCATTTACCATAGATGTAACTATTTTGCTAAATGCTCCTCCGATTACTACACCTACAGCTAAATCTATTACATTACCCTTTACTGCAAATTCTTTAAATTCTTTAATTAATTTTTTCAAAACTGCACCACCTTTTTAGCTTTAATAATAATAGTTTATCCAAAGAAATTGTAATTATAATTTTTCAACATACCCTTATTGAATCGCATATTAAGATATTCTTATTATAACTTCGACAAATATATTTTAATTTTCACTGTTAATTTATTGAATTTATTGGTTTTTTTTAATAATTTATGTATAATATAATAAAATATATTAAATTTAAAGAATAAATTAGTTTTTTATAATACTAGTTTATTTTAAAAGGAGTAATTAAAAATGGGAGTTTTTACAAGATTATCAAATATACTTAGTGGTAAAGCAAATAAAGTTCTAGACGGATTAGAAAATCCTATTGAACAAATAGATGTAGCTATAAGAAATAGGCAAACTGCTGTAGACAATGCTAAAAGAGAAAGTGCATCTTTTATAGGTTCTATCAATGAAAAAAGAAGAGAGGTAAATGAACTTAAAAGTACAATTTCTCAATATGAGGAAGGTATTAAAAAAGCCTTATCTAACAACGATGAAGAAAAAGCAACTAAATTTTTAGTTAAGAAAAAAGATTTAGATAAAAAGCTTGAAAGTTTAAATATTACTATAGAAAAAATCTCTACTAGTGCTAATTTAGTTAAAGAAAATATAAAAAAGCTTGAAAATGAAGTTGAAGAATTAAAATCAAAAAAATCAGAACTTGCTGCAAGATATTCTACTGCTGAAGCTCAGGCTAAAGTTAATGAGATTTTAACTAATGTAAATAAAGATTCTAACATTTCCATAGATGACATTGAAAGAAAAATACAAGAAAAAGAGAATTATGCTAATGGTCTAGAATCATTCAAAGAAGAAAATCCAGAAGATGAGTTAAAGTCCTATTTAAATGAAAACTCAAATTCACAGGACTTAAAATCTGAACTAGATAAATATAGATAGCTATAGGTAAACAAGCTCCAATTTAAATTTATTCAATAAATTTAAAATATTTTCACACAAGATATAGTATTGAATTTTAAGTGATTCGGAGCTTGTATTACTTTTTTATGTATTCAACCTTCAAAATGAAGTTTAAACCTTTATACTTTAATAAAACAAGGAAGTGAAATATTTGAATAAAATAAAAGAATTTACAAATAGTGAAAGAGATCACTATAAAGATTTGTATACCGACTTAATACTATCTATAGATAATATTAGCGAATTGCTAGATGAAGATGATTATAATAGTAGATTTTTTATAAAGAAAGTTCATATAATAAAAGATTATTTGGATAAGTTAGATGATGCAGATTATAAAGCTGATAAAAAAGACTTTTTTGATTTTTTAAAAAGTGATGAAAAATATAAAACTGAAGTTTTAAATTATAAATCTACTATAATTAACGATTTGAAAAAATTAGAACTTTGTAGAAAGTGTAAATGTTTAAAATGCATATCCAGCTGTTCTTTTAAAAAATGTTTAAATTGCCTTCCATCTTACTATGTTCATAACTGCAATGAGATGGATAACTGTATAACTAAGGGGCTAAATACTATTACTTTATATTCTAACGATGAAGAAAGAGATGTAAACTTTGAACCTCTAGGACTGTTAGAAAATTTAAAAGAAAATAAATACTATATATACTTAGTAGAAAACAATAATAGAAATAATCAACATATATTAGAATATATAAAATATCTAAATGGTGAAGTAGAGTATTTACCTATTACTAAAGAAGATTTAGATAAAATATATGATTCTTTTGTTAAGCTAAATTGTTATGAATAATAAATTAGCTCGATTTTTAGCTATAATTTTCTTATCTATTTTTGTTTTCACTGGATTTTTTAGTAATGATGAAGTTGTTTTTGCTAAATCTAGTAGCCATTCAAAATTAAAAACTACCTCTGTAAGTAAATCTAAAAGTAGTTCCAAGGTTAGTTCTGGTAGCTTTTCCAAGTCTAGTACTTCCACGAGCAAATCCTCAACTAAACCTAAAAGTAATGTTACTAAAAATAAGCCTACAACTAATTCAAAAGTAAAGTCTGGTAGTTTTTCTAAGTCTGATAGTTCAAAATCTTCAACTAAACCAAAAAGCGATATAACTAAAAGTAAATCTACCACTAATTCAAAAGCAAGTTCCGGTAGCTTTTCTAAACCTAAAACAGATACCAAATCAAAATCTACTACTGATAAATCTAAAAGTAGTGTGTCTACAGATAAAACTGTAAATGATTCAAAAATTAATTCTGGAAATTTCTCTAATCAGAAATCTAATAGTTCAAAATCTAAAAATGACACAACTCCAAATGAATCAAAAGTAAAGTCTGGTAGTTTTACTACTCCTAAAGGTAATAGTAGTGAAACAAATAAAACCACTACAAACTCTAAAAGTTCTACATATAAGCAAAACACTTCAAAAGTAAGTAGTAGTTCTAGATGGTTACATTTTAATAACTCAACATTTAGAATATCGTCATATTTAATTTTAGTAGTTATACTTATAATTGTAGTTTTAATATTTTATTATAAATTTAAAATAAAATAATTTCAGAAAGCAGTTTTTAAAGCTGCTTTTTCTATTTTTATAACTTTATTAAATTTAAAATAATTCAAAGCATATTCCCCTATTTTATTTATACAATTTTTTTAATTGATAATCTTAAAATGATATATTTATTATATAAAATTATTTGTTATAGTTAAACCATTAATTTTTTTAATGATTTTCATTTAAAATTTTCATATATTGTATATTTAAACCTTATGTTGTATATTTGCAATATAAGATTAAAGTGCTTTACTACAATTTTATGAGTTTATACGAATTGCATACTCAAAAGTAGGTTAGATTATAGAATATATAACTATAGGGAAACAAGCTCCAATTTAAATTTATTCAATAACTTTAAAATATTTTCACACAAGATACAGTGTTGAATTTTAAGTGATTCGGAGCATGTCTCACTATTTTAGGTATCCAAGTTTTGGAATGGATAATTTTAAAAGTCAACTTAGAACGCTATATATATTTAAAGCTAAACTTTTTACTACAGGAGTAGATTTAAGCTATAGATTACATCCCTATAAAATACTTAAAGTTTAATTATATGTTTTAAAATAATTATTGTATAAGAAAACGTATAAACTTAATTTTTTATAGTTTATTAATATTTTAAGTCTAAAATAAAAGGATATAAGGTGATATGAATGAGTGAGTTAAAAAAACTATTTTTAAGTGAAATTCCTGAGTTTAGAAAAACCGGTTTAAAATTTATTAACAAAGAACTTTCAAGAGGAGATTTCAAAGGTATTTCTGGAGGTTTCGGAGTGTATTCTCACAGAGATGGTAAACATTTCATGATAAGACTTAGAGTTCCTTCTGGAGTAGCCTCATTAGAAAATCTTAAAGACATTTATAAAATTGCAAAAGAATATAATTTAGATAAAGTTCATTTAACAACTCGTCAAGCAATTCAACTTCATGGTCTTTCAATTGAAGATGTCTGTTCTGTTATGAAAGAAAGCATAAATAAAGGAATATATACTAGAGGTGGTGGTGGAAACTTTCCTAGAAACGTTGCTATGTCTCCCCTTTCTGGTGTAGATAAAAATGAAGCCTTTGATGTTACACCATATGCTTTAGCTGTTAATGAACACTTCATTAAAAAAATCACAACATATAAACTACCTAGGAAATTAAAAGTATCTTTTTCTAGTAGTAACAATGATGAAGGTCATTGCACAATTCAAGATCTTGGCTTTTTAGCTTGCACTAAAGATTCTAAAAACTACTTTAGAGTATATTTAGGTGGTGGACTTGGAAGAAATGGTAAAGTAGCTATAGAGCTAGATGAGCTAGTAGAACCTAAAGATGTGATGTATCATGTAGAAGCTATGACTAATTTTTTTGTAGCCGAAGGAAATTATGAAAATAAAAGTAAGGCCCGCATTAGATATATAGTTGAAAAACTTGGAGTAGATGGTTTTATAAAAGAATATAAAAAACATCTTGCATTTGCAATAGAAAACTATGATTTAGATCTAAATATTACACCTATAAATTATAATAAAAAAGGTATAAATACAGGCTTGAAAAATTCAAGACTTATACCTCAAAAAGGACAAGGGTTATATAGTGTTTACTTCCATCCTATTGGTGGTCAATTATCTATGGATAATTTCAAACTAATATTAGATGAACTTGAAAAAATAGAAAAACCAATGATTAGACTTTCTATGACAGAAGGATTATATTTTATAAACTTAAATGGGGAAGAGGCTGAAAGAATTTTAAAAGTTACTAAAAATCTAGGTGGAGAAAATAAACTTGAACAATCTGTATCTTGCATAGGTGTACCAATATGCCAAATGGGAGTTGCAGAGAGTCAAAATACTCTTAATGCAATAATAGACTATTTTAAGAAAAATAATCTTGAAGATGATATACTTCCAAGTATTCATATTTCTGGTTGTCCTAATTCTTGCGGTGTTCACCAAGTTGGAGAAATTGGATTAACTGGTAAAATGAAAAAAGTTAATAATATTTCTACTAAATGTTTCGAGCTTCATATTGGTGGTGCTTTTGGATATGGGAAAGCATGTCTTGGAGAAATTTATGGTGATATCACTGAAGATAGTGTTCCAAAAATGCTATACAAACTTGCACTTGAAATAAAAAATAAAAACATAACTTTTGACGAACTTATAAATAACAATACACAAACTTTAAAAGATATTATTAATGAATATATTGTTTAAATAACATAAAAGGTGGATATATATCCACCTTTTATGTTATATTATTAAATTTTCTTCTAAGGTTATCATTAATTTTTTATCTAAATGTCTAACTGTTACCACTTCTCCAAAATTATTTGTACAAATATCTACGTTCAAATCGCAAACCCCTGAATATCTTTGAAATAAATTTTCACTTTTTGTTATAGATTGTACACTTTTTTGTTTTATTAAGTGAGTAATTTTGGTTCTTGATCCACTAGACATAACTATAACATTTTCATCTAAACCTATTGATGTATTTTTATAGTTTAAGTAGCCTAATATTATTTGCCATAAAGCTAATATAACAACAACTCCTATTTTTACTTTATAATTAATTTTAGGAATAAAATAACAAATGGTAGAAGTGATTATAATCGTTATTAACAACCTTTTTATTATGAACCTTCTAATCTCCCTTTTCTTTGGCTTTTTAAAATTTCCTTCAAATTCTAAATCATCAAAGATATTTTGTATTATTTTATCCTTTTGATTTTTATTAGCTATAGGAAATATCATAGCAATTTTATCTTCCATGTCACCATACCCAACTATTATTCCTTCAATAGTATAAAGTCCCATAAATTGTTGAATAAAGTTTTGCTTTAATTTTAATCCTTGTATTTTATTATGTGATAATGAGTACTTTTTCTTTGTAAAAAATCCATATTCTATATTTACTTTTTTATTCTTTTTATAAAGCTTAAAATCATTATATTTTATAATCTCTAACAATGTAGCTACTAAAGCCACTATAATATATATAAAAACTGTTAACAGTAAGCTTAACATTATTATAATAATTATAGATTTTCCACTTATTGTACCCTGCATTCCAAGAAAAATTTTATGAGCACTATCACCAACAGAGTTTACTATTTTTTCACTTATAAAATCTGTAAATTGTGAAAGAAAAACATATAAACCGAAAACCCATCCTAATTTGTTTTTAGTTAAACCATAAATAAAAATGTCTTTTTTTGTAGCTTTTATAACATTATCATCATTATCTTTTATTTTAATGCTCTCAACTTTATTTTCTAAAAGTGCATCTTTATATTTGTTTGCAAGATTGGTTTTTATTGTTACTTTTAATTCAGATTTTCCCTCACCAACAGCTCCACTATCAACTTTTAAAGTAGAAACATTAAGTATTCTATTTATAATATTTTGCTGTGTATCTACAGTAGTTATTTTAGAAAGTGGAATTTCTTGTTTTGAAAGAGTAATTACGCCAGTCTTTAAGACTAACATATTATCTTTTATATAAAATACAGTTCGTCTCCATTTAATAATAGAATATATAACCATTAAAGCAGTAATTATAACTCCGTAATACCATTTTAACTTAACAAAGACTATTGCAACAAAGACTATCGATTCATAAATAATTTTAAATAGTTGAGATAAAATTACAACCCAATGATTTCTATTAGGTTTTTCTAAATTACTCATTTTCTTCCACCTTTTGTTTTACCTTACTTTTTAAATATTCACTTATTTCTTCCGCCTTTGCCATTTCTATGTTAGGGATTTTATGACTACCTCCAGCAGTTACTATAGATATATCACCTAAATTAAATAACTTATTTATAGGTCCCTGTGTAACTGTTATATGTTGTATTCTTAAAATTGGTATTACAGTTCTTTTTAAAATAAAAATCCCTTCTGTAAAATCAACCTTATCTTCAGTTATTATGTATTTCCATTGATTATATTCTATAATAGGATATAAAAAAGTGTTTAATAATAAAAATACCATAACTATTCCTATAACTATGTTTATAGTAGTATTATAATTAATTAACCACTTCCAATTAAACTGTTTTTTTAAAAACCACTGTCCACCGTATAAAATAACTCCAAATATAATAGTTGTTATTAACCTTGCTATAAGCCACGATTTTTTTGAGTTAATATTGAGCTTATTATATTCCATAACTTCCTCTCCCCCTAATTATTATATTATTTTAATATATTGTAGCATCTTTTATATTACAAATTTTCATTTTATACTTAAAAAGGTTTTTTTTATACTTAAAATTAATATTTATTAAGTTTAAAAGCTAATTTTTATATACACTCTTTAAAAATTATAAAATTAAGGTATAATTTATTATAGGAGAAAGAGGCCTTAGTAAATTTAACTACGGTATATTTTAATAAATATATAAAATATACAAAAGGTAAATCCTAGCTACCTTTTTAATAATAAAATTTAACAGTTATTTTTATAATGCCTTAATATTATTATGAAAAAATCAATTAAAATTTTAATAGTTATTATATCATTATTTTTTTCCTTAGCCGCCTTATATTATTTCGGTTTTTATCCAAATACTACACTTAAATCTATGGATTCTACTATAGAGTTTAATGAGAAAGACTTTGTAGATAAATTTTTACCAAAAGATTTTAAATTAAATCTTAGTGAGCTTTCTTTAAAATCTCATACAACATTAAATGAGGAGGAACTTACAGATTTATGCATTTTAGCTGCAAAAAAAGACTCTAATTTAAATAACTATCTAGATGGTTTAAAGATTGAAATAGATGGTGATTCATTAATTTTAAATGCAAATGTTAAATATAATAAAATTCCTTTTAGAACAAAGTTTGTATTTAAACCTTATGCAGAAAATAATACAATTCTACTTAAATACCAAAAAGGCTCTATAGGTTTTATTCCTGTTTCAAGTGAAAAAATTTTTTCAGCTATAGAAGATACTGATTTTATTCAAGTAGATAAAGCCAATGATAATATAATTCTAAATTTCTCGGCTATTAAATATTTAGATATAAAAGATTTATCTGTAGCTGATAATAGTATTACTATAGATTTTGAAGCTACACTTAAATTTTGGGACTTAATAAAAAAATAACTATTCATAATTAAAGACTTTAAAAAGCTGTCTTCAAAATAGAACCTTATTCCTATTTTAAGACAGCTTTTTTTCTATTTATTATTCATTTTACCTAAACCTATCTATAAGCTTTTTGAATATCCAATTTTTTTTTTTCTTTAAGATTTCTCATTGCCTTAAAGAATATAGTTCCTGTTATAATTGCAGCTACCAAATCTGATACTGCACCAGACATCCAAACTCCTAATAATTCAAATCTCATTGGAAGTATTATCATACATGGTATTAATATTATAACTTGTCTTAACAAACTTAAGAACATAGAAATTTTCGCTTTACCAATTGATTGAAAAAAGTTTGAACTCACTATTTGGAATCCTAATATAGGGAACATCATAAGATAAACTCTTAAGCCTCTAACACCTATATTTATTAAATCTGGATCACTATTAAACATTGATATAAGTACATTTGGAATTAATTGAACTGATAAAAATCCTGTAACTGTTAAAACAGTTGCTGCAGAAACTGCATATTTTACAGTTTCTTTTACTCTTTTATATTTCTTAGCTCCATAATTGAATCCTATAATAGGCTGTGAGCCTTGATTTATACCAAACACAGGCATTAAAAAAATCATAGATATACTTGATATTATACCCATTGCCCCAATTGCATTATCCCCACCATATTTTCTTAGGGAATTATTTGCTATTACTTGTACTACACTTTGAGCAATCTGCATACTAAAAGGACTAATTCCAATTGCAAAAATACTTAAAACTATTGTTTTATCCAATTTTAAATATTTTTTTCTTATTTTTAATACACTTTTACCTTTTATAAAATAATATAATACCCATATAGTTGTTACAATTTGTGATATAACAGTTGCTATAGCACCACCTCTAACTCCCATATTAAAAGTGAATATAAATATAGGATCTAAAACTATATTGGTAATTGCCCCTATTAGCATAGAACACATAGCAATTTTAGGATTACCATCACTTCTTATGGAATGATTTAATCCAAAACTTAACATATTAAATATTGTACCTATAAATATAACTTCTATGTACTCCCTAGCAAAAACTAAAGTTTGTTCACTAGCTCCAAATATTGCTAATAGCTTATCCATAAACAATAGTCCAAAAATGGTAATTAAAATACTTATTATAATTAACAATGTAAATGCATTACTTAAATGTTTTTCAGCACTTTCTTTATCATTTTGTCCAAGTTTTAAAGAAATCTTTGCCGAAGTTCCTATACCAACAAGCATACCAAAGGCAAGCATTATAGTCATTATAGGCATAGTAATTGATACACCAGTAATAGCTAAATTTCCTACCTCTGGTATATGCCCTATATACATCCTATCTATTATGTTGTATAGAGTGTTAACAACCATGCCTATTATGGCAGGTACCGAAAACTCTAAAAGTAATTTAAATACTTTTTCTTCACCTAATTTATTTTGATGATTCATAAAATTCCTCCTTTATTTTTATTAGTATTCAATAACACAACTACTAAATTAAATTGCTAATAGATATTTTTTTTAGTAATTTTAAAAGTGTATTTTCTTCTTCTTCAGTTAAAATTTCTTTAAGTTTCTTTTTCCATTCATCTAAAACTTCAAAAAATTTTGGTTCTATATCTAAAGCCTTTTCTGTAAGTATCACATTATATGCTCTTTTATCTTCTTTTCTTTTATCTCTTATTACATACCCGTTATCTTCTAACTTCTTTATAGCTCTGGTAGTTGTAGCCTTGTCTACTTTTAGCATTTCAGTAAGTTCTTCCTGTGTTGCTCCCCTATACTTATAAAGATGTAATAAAAATAAATATTGTCCTGCACCTATATTTAATTTATTAAATCGTTTACTAAGATAACTGTTTTGAACCCTGTACAGTTCAGATATATATTTTCCTAAAGATTCACATTTATTTTTTCCTTTCATAAATACCTCTCTTTTTAAATTTAAATAACAAAAATAGTTGCGTTAGCAACTATTTTAACATCAATGAATTTCCATTGCAACCATTTTATTTTAAAATTATATAAATTTCTCTAAGGATAATTTAGCTTTAACCACTTCTAATCCAACCCTATCTATATAGTCACCTAATCTCTCTTTTCCTGTAGCATATTCATCATATACTTTTATTATTTCTTCTACTAATTCAAATAACCTTTCTTCACTTACATTCATACAAAGCTTATCACCAAGCCTTGGTTTAACTCCACCTTTTCCTCCAACATAAACAGACCATCCTTTAGGTCCACCTATAAGTCCTATATCTCTTGTATGACTGTCTGCACAACTATTTGGACAACCACTAACTCCTATTTTTAGTTTATTAGGTAAGTTTCTACCATGATATGCTTCATCCAATTTAGCACCTACACCTACTGAATCTTGAAGTCCCCTTTTACAAAATGTTGTTCCAGGACATATTTTAACGCTTCTCACACATAATCCTATAGCTGCACCTGGATTCATATTTAAATCTTCCCATGCATTATCTATATCCTCTTCTTTTAAGCCAACTATTGCTATACGTTGAGCACCTGTAACCTTTATTGCCGATGCATTGTATTTATCTGCAACATCTGCAAGCTTTCTAAGTTGTTCTGATGTAACAAGCCCACCTGTTAAATGAGGTGCTATTGCATAAGTTTCTTTATCTCTTTGAAGCACAGCTCCTTTTTCTAGTAAATCTTTCATAAAAAATCCTCCTTAAATACTACCTTTATAATTTATAATTTTTCTAAGATATGTATATTATATTATTTTTTATAAACAATATCCATTACTTTTTAAAAATAATTATTTATCAATATTAAGTTCTAATATTTTTAATTTTAAGTTTTTTCTAAAAAATTATTATATATAATAAATATTGTATAGAGAAACAAGTTCCCATTTGAATTTATTCAATAACTTTAAAATATTGTTATCCAAAATGTAGTGTTGAATTTTGAGCATTTTCGAGCATATCTCATTATTTTGGTATTCAAGTTTTTGAATGGATTATTTTTAAAGTCAACTTGAAACCTTATAACTTTAAACAAGTTTAATTCCATTTTTCCTACGCTGATTAATTATTTCATAGTTTTTCTTAATCATTTCTTCTTTTGTAAATCCTGGCAACTTTTCTGGCATATCATACTCTTTTCCAAATGTATTTATTGTTATTTTTTCAATATATACTTTTTCTATAGCCCTATGAAAAAATACAACCTTCTCACATTGAACATTACTTATTCTTTCAACTTCATCCATTCCATCTATAACTCTTCCAAAAGCAGTAAACTTTCCATCTAATTGAGGACTATTTATTATAGTAATAAAAAACTCACTACATTCAGTATTAAATTCGAATCTTCCAAGTCCTAAAGTTCCTCTTATAAATTTCAAATCATTATTAACTCCATTTTCTTTACATTCGCTTTTAATACTATATCCTAAAGTTCCAGTACCATCATTATCCGGACAACCACTTTGAATAAGTACTCCTTTTTCTACCCTCCAAAAAAACAAGCCATCAAAGAACCCCTTTTCTGTTAACATAATAAAGTTTTTTACTGCTTCTGGTGCCTTATCTGGATATAGCTCTATTTTTATATTTTTTCCACTTTTTATTTTTATATTTACTAAAGGTCTTTCCATCATAATTCCTCCTAAAAATATATAGTAATTATATCTTAGATATTACACCAAATAGACTATTTATTCTTCTTTCCATATTATATAGTTTTTCTATAATACATAAATAATTTATCAAAAATTCAAATATAACAAATCACTTTTTAACCTTAATATATATATTTTTTTTGTTATAGAAAAACAGAGAAAAAATTTTTACTATTTTTCCTAAAAAGTTATTGACATTGTCATTTTAGCTGTGATATCATTATAAATTTGACTATTTTACTAATTGTGTTATAATTATATTAAGAAATTAATTTAAATTTGTAGGAGGTGCCTTTAATTTGTTTAAAATTGGTGATAAAGTTGTTTACCCAATGCAGGGGCCAGGTGTTATAGAAAATATAGAAGAAAAAGAGTTTAATGGTGAAAAACAGCAATACTATATAATAAAAATATTAAATAATAACATGAAACTTATGATTCCTGCTAAAAAAATAGTTGATTCTAACTTACGTTTATTATGTGAGCCTGAGGATTTAGAAAAAACATTATTAAGAGCTCAAAATGGCGAGTTAGACTTTGAGGAAAATCTTAATTCAAAAGAAAGATATAATACAAATATGAAGAAAATCAAATCTGGTTCCTTCGAAAAAGGAATAGAGGTAATTTCTACTTTAGTTACTGCTAACAGCGAAAAACCTCTTAACTCAAGCGAAAAACAATTACTTACAAATGCTAAAAAACTTATAATTGAAGAAATAGTTTTAAGCAAAAACATAAGTGAAAAAGAAGCAGCTTCTTTTTTGAAATCAATAATCAGTTAAAAATTTAAAATAACCTTAAAATAAAACATATTTGTAAAACTAATTTATTTTGACATATTTATAGACATACATATAAAAAATCATTTTATTCTTATATGCATATCATTAAATTTTATTACCAATATGTTTATTTTTATACCATTTAAAGGGTATGCACAATTTTGCACGCCCTTATTTTTTGGTTTTTTGAATTACAAGTTAGTTGTATTTAAATTCCATAACATTTCTATATGGGGAATATTATCCTCTAAATAAACTTCTGAAACAGGTTCAAATCCTAAACTTTTGTAGAACTCTATTAAATATTCTTGAGCAGAAATTCTAATTTTATCTTCTTTAAGAATATTTTTAATAAAATCTATAGCCTCTAACATATTTTTTCTCCCTAAACCACCTTTTCTATGCTTAGGACTAACCACCACTCTTCCTATAGATACTTCATCATAAGAAACACCTTTATGCAATACTCTTACATATGAGCATACCTCTTTACCATCTTTTAGAAATATATGATATGATTTTTTATCCTTATCATCACAATCTTGATATGGACAATTTTGTTCAACAACAAATACCTGATTTCTTAATTTTAATATTTCATAAAGTTCTTCTAATTTTAATTCATCAAATTTTTTCACAATAAAATTCATATTTCACTTTAGTTCCTTTCATAATTTAATATTTTATCTAAATTACTTATTAATAAGTAATTATTTCTTTTCTAATTAAGTTGTTACTATAATCTAACATATTTTTAATACTTTCAAAAGTTAAAACATCAAGACAACTCTCTATAGTTCCCCACATATAATCTGCTATCTCTTCCTCTTGAATTTTTACATTATAACTTAATGCTTCTCCTATAAAAAATGTAACTTCCTTTATATTATCTTTTTTTATTGAATAACTATCCGTTATCTTTAAATTTTCATATAACTTAATATTACTTAATCCAGTTTCTTCCTTAATCTCTCTTAAAGCTGTGTCACGCTCTGTCTCTCCACTTTCCATATGACCTTTAGGAAATCCCCAATATCCTCTTCTTCCTATACTTTTTACTAATAAAAATTCTATTTTTTTATTATTTCGTCTAAAGAGAATTCCACCACAACTTCTTTCAACTTTCATAGATAACACCCCTTACATTTGCGCCTAATTATTTTCAAAATATTTTCTACACCTGTATACCCATATTTTTTTATGTTCTTCTTTTGAAACTATTCTGTTATTTAAATCATCTATAGTAAAGATTCCTTCATTTTCACACCATTTAATACAGGTTTTTAAAAAATCCATATTCACATCTTTTTCATTTTCCAGATAACCATAAACATAAGGAAATCCCTTTTTATATGCCGCAATAAGTCTTGAATATCCATCTATAGGAACAATTTTATCATTCATTAAAACACAGGTAATAATTATGTTTTCAGGAGCATTTATCCACCTTTCTACATTTTTTAATTTATCACGATCAGCTGTAAGCTGTTCAACTTTTATATCTTTCATATATATCTTAAAAACTTTTATATTATTATCTATTAATTTAACCCAATTTTCTTTCTTAATAAAGCCTAAAGTATTTAAATCTTTTATAGTAATATTTCCACTTTGTTCTTTATAAATATATTCTTTTAAATAAGGATTCCAATAACTAATTTCTTCTATTAACCCTTTCAAAGTTTCATATTTAACCTCTTCATCAAATATACTTATGTTAACTATTTGTGCAGTTTTAAAATTCAAAATATTATACTCTATAGGATTCCAAGTTGACTTTTAAAATTATCCATTCCAAAACTTGGATATGCAAAATAGTGAGACATGCTCTGAATCACTTGGAATTCAACACTATATTTTGTATAAAAATATTTTAAAGTTATTAAATAAATTTAAATTTGAGCTTGTTTCCCTATAATACACCTACAATATTTTCCTTATTCTTTGCTATAATTGCTGTATTATGGAAATAACTTTCTTCATACTTTAAATAACTAACTTCATCTTTATATGCTCTACAAATTTCCACATTATTCCCCCTCTAATATTAAGTCCTTAGATTATATATAATTAAAGTTATTTTATATTTTATCACAAAGTTTTAAAAATACTTTAAAATGTGAAAAAGTTAAAAAAATTTTAAAACAATATAATTAAGTAATATAAAACTATTTCCCTTTTATTTATATAATGAACTATAATGAACTATAATTAAATCTTAACTAATATTTGATTCAATAATTATTTTAAGATTACATATCTAAGTATTTACTATCCAATTTTATAAATATTATATTAATATTTTAATTATTATTAATTTCTTTTATTTTAAAATATCAATATTTATGTTATAATTGAAAATGATTTTCATTTACCATTATATTATATGAGTTTTATTTATTTTTAATAGGTAAATTTAGAATTTTGGAGGTTTTTATGAACTTGGATTATTTAACATTACAAAAGGAAATATGTAATAAAATTAAATTTTTAGATTTTGACGGTGCAAAAAAGTACTATGAAAAGCTTTCTATTCTATTTCAAGAGATAAAGCTTTCTTATAATTTTGAAATTTGTTCTATAAAAAATCATCTTATTTCTTTTATAAATTATTTAAATATCAACTTATCATTAAACACAGATATAGAATATACCTTTCATACAACAGCTTTTGAACTTATTAAGGACTTAGACAAAATAAATAATAAAAGTGAACTTTTAAATTATGGAAATGTAGTTATAGATACCTTCAGTTTTGAGATTTCTCATTGTTGCATAAATTCCAATAAAACTGTATTAAAAAGCGCAGTAGAAATAATAAATGAAAACTTAAGTAAAAATCTCAATTTACAATTTGTATCAAATCAAATTCACGTAAGTAAAAACTATCTTTCATTTTGCTTTACTAAAGATATGGGTATCAAATTTACAGAATATATAAAAAAATTAAGAGTGTATAAGGCAAAACATTTACTAACTAATACAAACTACTCTATGCACTACATTGCTACCATCTGTGGTTTTAAAACACAAAGTTACTTTTCTTATGTATTTAAAGAAGTAACTGGATTATCTCCATTAAACTTTAAAAACACTTTTTCAAAATAACATATTCATTATAATTTATAAAAAAATAAAGAACTAGCATACTACTAGTTCTTTTTATATTACATTAATTTTTAATTTTTATTTAGCAAAATCCTTCTCAAATTCATCTAATGAATCCTTCAATAATGTAACAGTATATGCCATAGCTGGACCACCACCAAAAGCTACTGAAACCATAGCTGCTTCCAATATTTCTTCTCTTTTAGCTCCAGCTTCTAAAGCCTTATAAACATGAAAAACTATACAATATTCACAACGATTATAAGCTGCAATTGCAACGCTTATAAGCTCTTTATTTTTAGTTGATAATGCACCTTCTTTATATGTAGTGCCTAAAAGATTCATAAAACCTTTAACATGACTTAAATTAGTTTTTCCAAAATCATTTAGTCCTTGTTGAAAATCATTTAACATTTCCCTTGGATTTTTTTTCATTAAACTCTCCCCCTAATTAAATATAATAAAAAATTGAAACTTTCATCTAAGTAAACGATACCACTTTCTACATTATATGTCAATTTATATAAATATATATTATATTTTCCAATAAATATTTATTTATCATCATGTTTTTTCTATATTTAAAATAATATATTAAATTGTAAGCTCATACAAATTGCATTCATGTACCCTTTCAAATGTATCTTTTATTTCTTCCTTATTTGTACCTACATAATGTGCAAAACAACTACAAATAACCATATTTTCAACTTTTATTTGAACAAATTCATCACAATCTTTCCTATTCTTATAAACATGTAAATATGATTCTCTCCAATTAAATCCTCTTTTTTTATACCAATCATTTACCCATATATCGTCTCTTGTCCATGCCTGGAGGACTTTAATATCTTTTCCCTTCAATATATTAATTGTTTGGTTTAAAAGAGCAGTTGATATACCTTTGTTTCTGTATTCAGGTAATACTGCTAAATGCCATATTACTGCACCTAACTCATTTGATTTATAACAAACTGCCCCTTTTTCTATTTCATACTCTGTGTCCATAAGTCCTACTATTTTATCGTCTATTTCTGCAACTAATTCAATTGAAGAATTTTTATAATGTTGTTTTTCTTTTAATACATCATCATAATAAGCAGTGTCTAAAAATGATAAAACCCTACACCTTACCCATTTTAAATTATCATCTTCTCTATAATTTCTTATTCTCACCATTATCATACCTTTCTCATTTTTTAGTTTTACAAAATATTTACTTTTGAAATATATAATTTAACACTTCATAAAAATTCTAATATACTTGTAGAAAAATTCATGGAAAAAGAACCTTATATAAAAACTCTCCTTACATGAATAAATATATAAAAATGTATTGATTTTGAAATATAGATACTTCTAATTTATTAAATTAAACTTTTTTAAAGGACTATTTTAAATAAAATAGTCCTTTAATTTTTTATACTTTATTCCAATTATTTTTCTTTTAATAATGTCACTTCTGTAAAACATATCCCAAATGAAGCTCCAAAGGCAATTGAAATTTCTTTCATTAAATTTATTCCTGATGGACTTATAAAATAATCAAAAACATAACCTAATACCCATAATATGCAAAATAATATACAAAATTTAAAAAATCTTATTTTTAAATCTTTTCTTTGCAACTTTCTTGAATTTAGAATTGTCATAATTGCATTGTACATAATAAATATAAAGGCTATTATTACATAACTAATTATAAAAGTTGTAGCTATTTTACTATCTATGTCATTATAAACTATAAATATTGCTCCAATAGTTCCACTTACAAATAACAAGTATATAATTTTTGCAAGTATTGTTTTTCTATCTTTTTTCACTTTTTTTATATCTCCCATTACCAAAATAAATACAAAACTAATTTTGTTACAATCTTTATAGATTATACAATTAATATTCTTTTAATATTTATCTATTATTATAAAACCTGCATCTTTATTTTTATTTCCAAATCTCGTTACTATTTCTTCTTTTCTATACTTTAAATCTGTAGTGTTTATAGTAGCTATTATACCTTTTACTGTACTTTCAAATTGCTCATAAGGTATACCAATGGCCATTTCATCATCTTCCCATTTAGCTAAAAACCTAGTGCTTGGACATAATGTAGAAATATTCATCTTTCCAGTAAGATATGGTTCAACGGTAATTTCAGCACAAATACCTTGCATAGCTGCTAGAGTGGCTGTTATTCTTTCTCCTGTATGATATACATACCCTTGTTGAATTCTCATCGCTTCATAAGGATTCACAATAAATATTATTATATCAGGCGCAACAATAAAGTCTTCCAACGATGCTACTTCAATTCCATATGTACTTGCACCTGTTCTATATAATCCCATAACACCTTCTCTTACTCTTCTCGCTACTGCTGGAGTACTATATAAGTTATATGAAAAATACTCCATACCTGATTCTATACGTGGTGTTGAATCTTCAAGTCCTAAGGCAGTAGTTCCACCATCACAATTTAAATGTTGCAATCTAGCTTTAAAACTTTTTCCACGGGTAGCTTTTTCAACTATACAACAATATGACAATGGACCTGAAGGTTCATCTTTCTCACAATTATTATAATCTTCTTCTGTAAAATAAAATTTTACCCCAACAGGTTTTCTTTTTAAATTTAAAGCACATTGTAAATCCTCACAGTATTCCTTTAATTTTTCATTATCAAATGGGTCTTGAGGAAGCCCATATGAAATTGATTTATGCTTAAATGGCATAATACCCCCTCCTAAATATCTGATCTAAAAACAAATTAAATTTTTAACACATACAATCTATATAATCGCTACAAAATAAGTTTTTCTTTAATATTACTTATTTCTCTCTAACCAATCATATTTTAATATTGCATATACAGCTAAATCATAAAATTCCTTATTTTTACGTATTTTTGCTTGTCTTAAAGTTCCTTCATACTTCATTCCACTTTTAATCATTACTTTTCCTGAACCTATATTTTTAGTATCATGTTTTGCTACAATCCTATTAAAATTAACCACTTTAAACAAATAATCAATTACTGCTGTTAATGCTTCAGTGGCTATCCCCTTTTTCCAATAACTTTTAGCTATACAATAACCTATTTCACAACAGCAATGTTCTTCTTCTAGTTTACCTATAGAAATACCACCAATAACTTTTCCTGTTTCTTTTAATTCTATAGCCCAATTATAACTGTTACTATATTTATATTCCTTAACCCATTGGTCTATAATTACCTTAGTATCATTTACACTATTATGTGGTTCCCATGTTAAAAATTTTGTAACTTCACTATCACTTGCCCAGTTTTTAAACATATCCTTTACATCATAAGCTTTAAATTTTCTTAATAATAATCTTTCTGTTTTTATATTCTTTGTGCCCTTATGCTTCAACATAAATTATGTTTAGTGAGAAAATGCATGATACTTATATACCCCCACTAAAAGCCCACTTCCTTTCTTAGTGTATATTTTATAGAACTTACTTTTGATAATAAATTATTAAGGCTATTCTTTTTTTCCATATGCATATATCACTTTCATATTAAAGCATATACCCTTTTCAGTCTTAAATTTTTCCAGCGTCTTATTTACAGCTAATTTAAAACTTTCAAACTTTTCATCACCTAATTTTTCTATACTTTCTAAAATACCTCTTAATGCATTATTCCACATTTCACTCCACCATTGATTTTCATCTAAATATATTACCTCATTATCTTCTTCATACACTTTAATATCTTTTAAATTTAGACTTTTTAGAAAACTTTTTACTCCATACACAGTATTTAATACTGTATCATCTTCTTTTTTATCTTTAACTTTATTACCTTTATTGCTATGAATAAATAAATACTCATTTATTATATCTGTTAACCAATTTTGACTTTCTTGTACCCCCCATAAACTCAAAGCTAATTGTCCCTTAAATTTTAACACTTTTAGAATCTTATTTAGCTCTTTATCCTCATTCAATATATATCCTATACTAAATCCTGATACTACATTATTAAAATATTCATTTTTGAACTCTAAATCCTCCCCATCCATTTGAAATACTTTTATATTATTTATGTTTTCTTTTATAATTTGTTTTTTAGTTTCATTTACCATAACCTTTGAGATATCTATACCTATAACCTGTCCATTTTCCCCTACTCTTTGAGCTGCTGGAAACAATGATGCTCCACGACCTATACCTATATCTAGAACGAAATCCCCTGCATTTATATCTGATAACTCTATAAGTCTTTCTCCAAACCTCTTCCAATAATTAGGCCCTATCTCACTAAAATTCACTCCAACCTTATCCCAAAGATTTATTAATTCCCTTTTATCTTTAATCATATTCTCCCCCCAAAATATTAGTTATTTTATATAATACAATATTTTTCTTATTGTCCGTCACTATATATACTAACTAACTTATTTAATATTTATTAAATGTCACTTTTTATAATAATTATCAGTTTAATATTTAATTACCGTCACTAAAAATACGACTTAAATACATTAATTTTTAGTATGTAGTAAATTGAATTTACCAAAATTGATTTTTTTAAATAGTTTATGATAGCTTGTACAATTTTAAAGCTACTATAATATCAACTCTTTAATTTTTTCAAAAAATCACTAAATTATTGAGGCTTCTTTTGCTATGAACTTTTTAAATATGTTTTTATATTTACTATTATGTCGGAGAAGCTCTATTCCATAATTAGTTAATGTGCATACTCTACTTGCAGTTAT